>DASPSM010000898.1:0-2963 GCA_035623955.1 Planctomycetaceae bacterium | reverse complement strand
GTTGAACGCTACGCATCGGAATTTGAGTCGAGGCACATATTTCCCAAGCCGACGGCTCTGCCGTCGCCTCCGGATCCGACGACGGAGTCGTCGGTTTGGGAAACTGAACGCGGTAACGATTCCACCGGGCCGGGGTGCATGGCAAACGCCCGGCTGCAGGCGATTTTTCGCCCCGGTTTTGACCGATGTCTGCGGACAGAGATAGGATATGAATGAGGCTCGAAGCCGCTCGAGCCTGGTCGGCGGGCAGGAAAGTGCAGCGATGAATTCTCGTATTTCGCGAATTGGAGTTGCGGTCTGCGCCCTGCTTTCTGGCCACGCGCTCAGCGAGACGTTGCCGCTGGTCGCGCAAAGCGAGCCGGCCCAGAAAACCGCGGAGGCAAAAGCCGAGCTGCCCGCGATCAAGAAACTGACTGTCCGCGTGCTCGATGCTGACGGCAACCCGGTTTCCGGCGCGCACGTCGGCCTCGGGGCTCACTTCGGTCCACGAGACGACTCGAAAAAGCCAGCCAACACGGATGCCGACGGATTCGTCTACGACTGGCATCATGCGACCAATTCGAGCGGCGTGGCCGAGCTCGAGGCCGGCGGGGCGGACATCCGAACGCTGCTGGCCGATCAAGCAATCATCGCTCGCGAGGACAAGCGGCACCTGGTCGCGATCGCTTTCCCCGATCCCGCCAGGCTCAAGGACAAACTGGACCTCAAGCTCGCCCCCGAGTGCCTCGTCTCGGGCAAGGTGACGGCCCCGGAGCTGCAGAAGGACAAGCGGCCGCTCGGTTCGACCACGGTGTCGCTCGGCGACGGCGACCATGTGGCGCTGACCTACAGCACGGACGACACCGGCGACTATCGCTTTTTCGTTCCGCCCGGCGAGTACCTTCTGGAAGGCGTCGGCAGCAACATTTTCCGGACGTTCGCGACGATCGAGGTTTCGGCCAACGAGCATGACCTGGTCTTTGAGCCAATGGTCGCCAACGCCAGCAAGCTCGCTTTGTTGGAAGGACAGCCGGCACCCGAAATCCGCGGCGCGGTGGCCTGGAAGAACGGTCCGGCCCTCAAGATTGCCGATCAGAAGGGGAAGTGCGTCGTTCTGTTTTTCTTTCGCGCTTCGTCGTCCGACTCGCAGGCGGCCGTCCCCGCGCTTCTGGACCTCTATGAGAAATTGAAAAAATTCGGACTGGTGATTGTCGGCGTGAACGTCGACGTCGATCAGGACAAAAAGCCCGTCGACAGCGTCCAAAAGTTGGATGAAATCCTGGCCAAGGCACGCAAAGAGTCGTGGGGAGGCCGCGACATCCCCTTCCCCGTGGCGATCGTCCCACCGGCGTATACGCCACTGGGCGAACAGTTTCACACGTCGCAATTCGCCGACAGCCCCGCCACGGGCGATTATGGCGTCAGCCAGTATCCGACGGTTTTGCTCATCGACCGGCGCGGCGTTCTAGTGAGCGAGCTCGACGACTCGGACCAGTCGCTGGCACTTTTGGAAAAGACGCTGGGGCTAAGGCTCTCGCCGACCCCGCGCAAGCCGGCCAAGCCTGCGGCACCGCCCCCGCCGACGAAGAACCCAGCCCACGCGAAGTAAGACCCGGCAGCGCACCTAGGGCGCCGGCGTGATTTCCAGTTTGGGGAGCGCCTTTTTGAGTTCCTGCATCCCCGCCTTGGTGACGTGCACGCAGGACGTCAGATCGAGTTTCTCCAGGCGTTTGAGCTGCCGCAGCTCTTTCAGGCCGGCGTCGGTCACTTCCGTCTGACCAAGATCGAGGATCGTCAGATTGACGAGTCGGGCAACGTCTTTCAGTCCGGCGTCCGTGATTTTGCAACCGTGAATGTCGAGCGCGGTAAGCTCGGTGAAGGTGGCAACTTCTTTCAAGGCGGACTCGTCGAAAGACGTGTCGCCAAGGCCAAGCGACGTCAGCTTCAAGCCGCGGAGCCCTTTCAGGCCGGCGCCGGTGATCTCGTTGCCCCACAGGTCGAGGTACGACAGCTCTTTGAGCTCGCGAAGGTCCGGCAGTCCTGCGTCCGTGACCTCGGTAAAAAAGAGCATCAGCTTTTTCAAGTGCTTGAGCTGAGCGATCTCTTTCATGTCGGCATTGGTGATCCGGCTCCGCGGTCCCCCCAGGGTCAGCGAAGAGAAATTGTCGAGTTGTCTGAGCGGTCTCAATTGAGCGCCGCGGATCGGGGTCAGGCCGAGCTCGAGCGTCGTGAGGCTTTTGATCTCGCCCAGCGCTTTCATCCCCACATAAGTCAGGGGCGTTTTGTGCAGATTGATCGCTCTCAGATGCTTGAGCCCGCGGAGGTGGTTCAGGCCCGCGCCCATCACCTCGGCATCGCTGAGGTTGAGTTCGGTCAGATTCTCGAGACCCGCCAGCGCTTCCAGGCCGGAATCGCTGATTCCCGTACGCCACAGGTCGAGTTTTGTGAGCTTCTTGAGAGTGGGGAGATGGCGGAGCCCGTTGTCCCCGATCCAATTCGTGTTGAGATCAAGCGACGTCAGGTTCTTCAGTCCTGCGAGATACTTTAAGCCGGGCCCGCGCAGTTTGTTGCCCATGAGATCCAGCTCGGTCAGATGCTCGAGGCGCCCCAGCTCCTGCAGCCCGTCATCGCCGATTCCCGCGACGCTTCCAAGATTTATGGCACGCAACCGGGTGAGGTTCGTGAGTTTTCCAATCTCTCTCAGGCCACCCTCCGTGATATTCGCGCTGTCGTGCAGATCGATCGAAAGCGCTGTCATCCTGGAAAAGGGCTTGACCAGGTCGATTTCCTTTTCCGTGATGTTGTTCCCCGAGGTGAACGCGACGCCGGTGACCGGACGGCCGGGCAGCGTGTCGTCCCGTGTGACTTCGCCGCCGGCTCGCTCGATGGCACGAATTGCCGCCGCTTCGTCGAGGGGGGCCTCCGCCAGCAACGTGTCGAGAGGCACGAAAGTGAGGGCAAGCAAAAGCCAATGGACCATGGTT
>DASPSM010000897.1:0-4295 GCA_035623955.1 Planctomycetaceae bacterium | reverse complement strand
GGCGCTGTACGAAATCGAGACGACGCAGCACATCATGATCGGATGGGCGGAGTCGACGCAGCAGGCGCGGGAGATCGCAGCGCAGCACTATCCGCATGAAGACGTGGTGCGCCTCACCAAGCGGCCGCGCGACATCTGGGTCATCTCGAAAGGCATGCTCGGCGTGAAGGGGACCAGCGAGCCCAACGACGCGGCCCGCGACTGCCTGGCCCGAGCCAAGGGGGACAAGGTCCACGCCATTCGACTCTACATGCTCGACACGGGCGCCGATCTCCACGAAGCGCAGCGCGCCATCGAAACGAATATGTCGCTCGGCTGGTGACGAGCGACGACCGCGCAAGCGCTCGGGTGCCACTGGCGGCGGCTTTGAGCCGCCAGTGCTCTTGGCGGTGTTGATCATCGAAAAGACACTGGCGGGGCAAAGCTCCCGCCAGTGGCACCCTACGCCGTTAACCATTTTGCGGTGAATTAGAAGAAGTCTCGATGCGATTTGGAGTTTCGATCATTCTTTCGGTCGCCAAACAGAAGGAACGATCGCAGTCCAACCCGAAAGGAATCGGGCATGTCGCATCGAGACCTCCAAGAGCGCCCTGTTCGCCTGAATTCGTGGGATTTACAAGTGGCCCTCGCTTGGTTGTTGCGAGGGGTCAATTGGTCGTCGGTTCAGTTGCGGAGCGATTGTACTTGGACGGCGCAGTTGCTGGCTACAACAGCTCTGCTGTGGGCTTGGTCCGACGAGTCGACTTTGGTCGAGCGATTTTTCGCGGCACGCCGCATTGCTGTGCATCTTTGTGCGCAATCGGGGGAAGTCGCCCAGACCTATCAGGCATTCACCAAAATCCTGCGGCGGTGGACCACCGACCTGGTTGGATTGCTGCAACAAACGCTGCGCGAGCGGATGCAGCGAGAACTTCGGGATTGCTGGCTGGTGCTGGGCTTTGTGATGTTCGGGGTCGACGGGAGCCGGGCCGAACTGCCTCGGACGCAATCGCACGAGCAGGCGTATTCCGCATCTCGCAGAAAACGCCGTTCGCGCAAGGACTGCAAACGGAGGAAGGCTTCGGCAGCCCATCTGAAGAAGTCGAATTCGCCACAGTTGTGGCTGACGACGATGTGGCATGCCGGAACGGGCTTGCCTTGGGACTGGCGGATCGGTCCTGCCGACAGCAGCGAACGTGCGCATTTGCTGGCGATGCTATCGACGCTTTCCCCCAGGGGCCCTCATTGCCGCGGACGCCGGCTTCGTGGGCTACGAGTATGCCCGAGCGATCATCAACAGTGGACGCCACTTGCTCCTGCGGGTCGGAGCGAATGTCCGATTGCTGAAGAATCTCGGGTACGCTCGCGAGTCAGGAAACACCGTGTATTTGTGGCCGGATCGAGAGGCCCAACGGCGACAGCCCCCCTTGGTGTTACGACTGGTCGAGGCGCACAACGGAAAACATCCCGTGTTCCTGGTGACCAGCATCCTTTCCACGCGGCGGCTCACGGACCGGCAAATCGTCGAACTGTACGCTCGCCGCTGGGGCATCGAAGTCTTCTATCGCCACCTGAAACAGACTTTTCAGCGGCGCAAACTTCGCAGCGCCCGTGCCGAGAACGCCCACGTCGAGATGGAGTGGTCGCTCACCGGCCTATGGGCGATGACCTTGTACGCGCTCACTTTGATCCGCGCTCGTGGAATCCCGGCGCAACGACTGAGCGTCGCCCGCGTGTTGAGAGCGTTCCGGCGGGTGCTGCGGGACTACTTGCACCCAATCGAACCGAGACACCGTCTACGCGATTGGCTGCGCCTCGCCGTCATGGACAACTACTATCGCGAAAACAAATCCAGTCGCGACTTTCCACGCAAAAAACAGGAACGCCCACCGGGAGCACCGACAATCCTCGACGCCTCGAAGATGCAACTCCGGTGGGTACTATTACTTACCCAAAATGGTTAACGGCGTAGAGTGGCACCCGTCACCGTCTCGCGTTGCCTTTACCGCTCCGTGCCCGTGCGGTGTAATTGAGCCAGTGAAATTGCGCAATGCCGCGACGCCGAGGGCAGCCCCCTCACCCCCCAGCCCCTCTCCCGCAAGGGGCTTTGCCCAAAAACGGGGACTGACCCCCTACCGGAAGGGCAAACCAGCGCTCCAGCCGCAACGGGTCAGGGGTCTGTCCCCGTTTTTGGGCAAAGCCCCCGCAAGGGGAGAGGGGAGACGATTACTCGACGCCTTGTGGTGGAAGCGGCTTCAACGCGCACACTTTCCCCCCTCTCCCCTTGCGGGAGAGGGGCTGGGGGTGAGGGGTATCCGCCGACAGTCCCGATCTCTCGCACCCTTGTTACCGCTCGAAACTTCGACAACCACTCTTGGAGAACATTCAACATGACACTGCGGAACATGCTTGTCAGCGCGATTGTGCTTGGCGCCGGGTTGCCGGCCGGTGGAACCAATCATGCCAAAGCCGACGACACGACGGTCTATGAGCTGCGGACCTACACGGCGGCCCCGGGAAAGATGGCCGACCTGCAGAAACGGTTTCGCGATCACACGATGCAGATCTTCGAAAAACACGGGATGAAGAACGTCGGTTATTGGGTCTCCGTCAAGCAGCCCGACACGCTGATTTATATCCTCGCTCACAAGAGCCGCGCGGCGGCGGACAAATCCTGGGCCGAGTTTCGAGCGGACCCGGAATGGAAACGCGTCCGTGACGAGTCGCAAAAAGACGGGTCGCTGACCACGAAAGTGGTGAGCGTCTATATGACTCCGACCGATTTCTCGCCGCTGAAGTAAGAGCACGCGATGAGCGAGGCGATGCCCGACACGGCGCGGATCACTCCCACGCTGGCCTGGATCGGCGGCGTCGACGGCTGTCTGCGGATCATCGACCAGACGCTGCTGCCGGGCGAGCTGCGACAGATCGATCTGACGACGCCGGAGGGGGTCTGGGAGGCGATTCGGGCGCTGCGCGTCCGCGGAGCGCCAGCGATCGGAGTCGCGGCCGCGTATGGATTGGTGATCGGCTCGCAGAGCGTCCTCGACGCCGACCGGGTCGCATTTGACCGGCGGTTGCGCGAAGTGGCGGATTCTCTCAACGCCAGCCGGCCGACGGCGGTGAATCTCGCGTGGGCGCTGGCTCGGATGAAACAGGTCGCCGAATCGCAGCCGGGAGTCTCGCCCCCAGAAATGGCCGCCCGCCTGTTGGAGGAGGCCCGGCAAATCGAGGCGGAGGACCGCGAGATGTGCGCCGCCATCGGCCGCGCGGGGGCCGATCTTCTGGCCGACGGCACGGGCGTGCTCACGCACTGTAACGCCGGCAGCCTGGCGACGGCCGGAGACGGCACGGCGCTCGCCGTCATTTATGCCGCCGTTCGACAGGGGAAACGGCTCTCCGTCTTTGTGGATGAGACGCGGCCCCTGCTGCAAGGAGCGCGCCTGACCACGTGGGAACTCACCCAGCGCGGGATCCCCGCCACGCTGCTTTGCGATTCGGCCGCCGGCTGGATCATGCGGGAAGGCCGCATTCAAGCGGTCGTCACGGGGGCCGACCGGATCGCGGCCAACGGCGACACGGCCAACAAGATTGGAACTTACTCGGTGGCCCTTCTGGCCCGCGCGCATGGGATCCCTTTCTACGTGGCCGCCCCCACCAGCACGTTCGACCTGAGCGCGGCCGATGGCCGCAGCATTCCGATCGAGGAGCGGGCCGCTGACGAAGTGACGCGCCCCTTCGCGCGACAGACGGCGCCATCTGCGATCGCCGCGCGGAATCCGGCCTTCGACGTCACGCCGGCCGAACTGATCGCGGCCCTGATTACCGAGCGCGGGCTGATCCAACCGGTGGCGCGCGAGACGATCCGCAAAACGCTGGCAAAGCCCCAGGAACCGGCACCGAGGCTGGTTGCCCCATGAATTTCGCGCTGGTGGGTGACGATCCCGAGATCCTGCCGCTTTTCAGCGCGATCGCAGAGAGCACCACGCATCGCCTCGCATGCGCGGCCCTGCTCGGCGGTCTGGAATCGCAGGTCCGCCAGATCGCCCCCGAGGTCCGAGTCTTTCCCCGCTGGGACGCGATCGTGACGGCCGGACAGATCGACGCCGTGCTGGTCTGCGGCAGCGCCGAAGCGGTGCTCGAGGCCGCGCGGCAGCTTGCGGCGGCGGGGAATCGGCTGCTGATCGCGCCACGCAGCGCTCAGGGCTCGACCTGGATCTACGAGCTGTCACTAATTCGCGACGAAGGGAACGCCTGGATCGCCCCGATTTTCGTCGATCGCGCGATTCCCGGTTTCCAGCGACTCCGCGCCGCGA
>DASPSM010000498.1:0-3090 GCA_035623955.1 Planctomycetaceae bacterium | reverse complement strand
AACGACGCAGGTGCCCGGTGCAACCGCGCCGTCGCGTAACATCGCAGGGGCGACTGCGAGTGAGCCGCGGAGTGAGCCGACGACGATGTGGCAATCAGGTTGGGGCCGAAATACGTCATGGTCGAGCACGACTGCGACTTCTTCTCCAAGAGCAAGGGAAGCGCCCGCCGCCGCGCCATCGCGGGCCACGGTGAGCCAGTCGAGCTGGATTCGAAGACAGCACTGAGTGATTGCGAGCGCCGGAAGGTGCGACATCCGTGATCACTGAGCGTTGGCCGTGATCGACCGTCATAGATTAAGGGTCGAAATGGCGCTCTGAGTCGCGGCAAGAGACTCCGAAATCAATCCCGTCCGCGATGGAAATCCGGCAGCGGCGGCGGCCCCCAGAAATTGGTGCTGCGGCCCACCCAGGTTTTCGGCCGCTGCGGAAAGTCGCGGTGCCACGGCCGCGGCTCGAAGTAGCCGAGCTCCTCGTCCACCATTTGATCGAGCTCGCAGAACAGCTCGATCACCTGATCGTCGGGGTTGCGGTGATAGGTCGCGATGTTGTGCCCCGGCCCGTGGCGCAGCGGCCCCCAGATGATCGGGATATTGCGCTGGCCGAACAGGTCACAGGAATTTTGCAGGTGGATGAAATCCTTCAGCTCGAAGGCCATGTGATGCATTTTGATATTGTTGCCGCGGATGAAGTTCACCGTGTGGTGGTCGGTGTTGCAGCGCATGAATACGAACCAGTCGTCGATCCAGTCCGACACCTTGAAGCCGAGCACCTTTTCGTAGAACGCGGCGGTCTTGCCCGGATCGTTTACGACCCAGGCGACGTGGCCGAGTTTGAGCGCGCCGACGCCGAGATGCAGCAAATGCTTGCCGAGATAGCTCCACTCCTTGAACAGCGCGATCGTCGTTCCCTTGTTGTCCTTGAACGTCAGCACTTGGCCGATGCCGGGAACTGAGTCATTGCTCAATTCGCTCTTGATGCCGTCCTTTTCCAACTCGCGCGCCAATTCGCCGAAGTCGGAATCGGGCGCCACTTCGAACGACAGCGTCGTGCAGCGCTCGGTGTCGCCCTTGTTGATCTGAATGGCGAGCAGGCCGATTTGGCTGCATAGAAAGGCGCGATCTTTCTCGCGCTCGGCGAGAACGAACCCGATCACCTGCGTGTAATAGTCGATCATCTTTTGCGGGTCGGGCGTCTCGAACGTGGCGTGCCCAATGCGTCTCGGCTTGATCATGCCTCTTCTCCAAACTGGCGAGGGTCTTCACGGCTTGGGGTGAATCAATCACCGCGGCCGGGACAACTCAAGACCCGTCTGTACTTCATGGCCCGAGGCCAACAGTAAAGACAGCACGCCGCACGCTGTCGGCAGCGGACCATTCATGTTCGACTTTCGCCAGGGGAACGGTTTTGGTTGCGATCTGAAAGCCGCCCGGTATTGCAGCCTGGAGCACCTCACCGATGGCCTTGACGAAGCGGTGACGCGGTATGCTGTTGATGCCGCTGCCCATCAGCTCGATGGCCGACGATCGCAGAACGGCGCTGGGCAGCGTCACATTCGACCCGCTCACTGAGCCGATCTGGACGAACCGGATGGGTACGGCTTCGGCCCCGCCTTTGGCTGCGGCGACAAGGAGGCGCTCGGCGCTCGTGCCCCAGAGGTAATCGACGATAATGTCCACTCCAGCGGCGAATTGTTCTTTGAGCCTTTCCTCAAAAACGTCCCCGTTCTCAACGAGCGGAATCGTGACGTCGGCACCGAGGGTGGCGACCGAACGGAGCGTCTCGGCATTGCGGCCCGTCGCAATGACTTTTCTCGCGCCGAGATGCCTGGCGATCTGCACGGCAAGACGGCCCGCCGTGCCGGTCGCGCCATTGACCAACACGGTTTCTCCCGCCTTGAGTTTGGCGCGTTCCTTAAAGGCCGCCCAGGACGACATGCCCGGATTGGCAATGGCGGCCGCCGTCACGTCGTCCAATCCATCAGGCAGCGGCAGGCACTGCGCCGCACGGGCGACGGTCTGCTCCGCCATGCTGCCGAAGGGGGCTCTCGGCAGAACGAAATAGACTCTTGTTCCGTCATCGAGGCGTCCCACGCCGTCGATGCCGACGACAAAGGGGAACTGGCCCGACGAACTATAATGCGTGCCCGACGCGCGGCTTTTGACGACCTGGCTCAAGGCGGCTGCTGTGACGGTGACACGCTGCTCGCCCGCGGCGGGAACAGGCGCCGCGAAATCCGCATAGATCGGCGACTTCCCTGCGCCCTGAACAATGGCGGCTTTCATGACTTGCCCCTTTCGTTTCCAAAATATATGCATATTACACATATATTCCGGAGGCTGAGATGGCGTCAAGAAAGAAGGTGCAAAATACACATATTTGTGACCGCCTGCGCGAGCTTCACGCAGCGCTTCTCGACATTGTCAGCGCCATGAACAGGCCGCAGCGCGACGAGGTGCTGATCAAGGAGGCCGGGATCGCGCTCGATCGCGCATTGTTCCCCTTGCTGGTCGGAATCCAGCGGTTCGGGCCGATCGGCGTGGTGGACTTGGCGGATCGCGCGGGCCGCGACTACACCACCGTCAGCCGTCAGGTCGCAAAGCTCGAAAGCCTTGGGCTGGTAAAGCGTCAAGGCAGCGCCGCCGATCGTCGCGTGCGCGAGGCCGTCATAACCGCCAAAGGCAAGACGATGACGGACCTTGTTGATGCCGCGCGCGAGAGAATCGGGCGCGCCATCTTTGAGAACTGGGAGGCCCGCGACGTCGACCGGCTGGTCGCGCTCATGCGCAAGTTCGCTGACGCTCTGAATGATCAGCCGCCGTCGGGCCACAAGAAGCGCCCCAGCGCTGAGCCCTGACCGCCGTCACCGTTGCGACTCAAGATATGCGGCCGGGGGCTTGTCACGAACTTCGGATCGCGGTTTTGTCGCCGGCGAAACTTTGCAACACGCATGAGGGAGTAAGCACACATGGCTGGGGCAAAAGCTGCGGGCTACAAGCTCGCCACTTATAAGTCAGCTGACGGGCCGCGCGCCGGGATTGTCGTCGGCGAGGAGGTGTTCGACGCCGCCAAGCTCACCGGCAAGCCGGGCT
>DASPSM010000495.1:0-5878 GCA_035623955.1 Planctomycetaceae bacterium | reverse complement strand
ATGGATCATCCGCTGCTCTTGAGCTTGGGCGGTTCCCAGCAAGACGACAATGATGCGCCATTTCGTCTCTGCGGCGCCTACGCCCCTGGATCGGCCAGCGGGGGCGGAAGCGAAAGTGCGGGCTCCAACTCTGGCAATCCGGTGTGGACAGGAACCCGGGATTATCCCGGCTTTTGCATGGCCGCTTTGCCTCAGCAAGGGTACGTGCTCGCGCTGCCGAGCTTCGGACCCTATGCCGCGCAGCCCGTCTCGAACATCGCTGGGAACACCGCCGGCTCTATGTATCTGCTGTGGGTCAAGCCCAGTCTTTTGGGTGGCCAGAATCCGCTCCAGAACCGCTCGCCGACCTCGGCCCAAATCCCCGTCTATAACGGCTTTGACGAGCCGTTTATTCCCAGCGATACGGTGTTCATCGATTGGACCGGCCAGGGCTGGGAGGTCGTCTCCGGGCCCAGCGGCCTCTTTCTTTGCACGGGCGTCACGCAATCCGGCGGCGGAAACTCCGGCGGAATCGTAATCACGGGCACGCTGGCCTACAACAACGCATCCGTCTCGCTTCAGAACCCACTGAACTTTCTATTCACAAACGGCGCGAATGCGTGGGTGCAATATGGCTCGAATCCGGTCGGCGTCGTTTATGAAATCGTCTCGATCACGCCGCCGAGCGGGAGCGCGCTGATCCGCGGGGTGCTCACAGGCAATTTGGCGAGCGGCAGCTCGGCGAGCTGCAACCTTCAAGTCGGCGGCACGCAGACCGTGTACGAGGTGCTCGGGCTCGGAGGCGGTTCCATTGCGGCCGGCAAGAATGTCTGGGTGACGATGAATACCGTGACCGGGCACTACGAAGTCGTGAACGCCGGGTGCTGACGTGGCCTACGCCTACGGAGTCTGTGTCGGATGCGGTTGCGCGCCGGTGCCGACCTGCGGCAACTGCAGTTGGCCTACCGCTTGGAACCTGACGCTGAGCGGGATCTCGGATACCGGCAACTGCACGCAGCCAGGCAATGTCATTCAGGGGCCGCCGCCCCCACCTCCTGGAAATGATAGCACGCCATGCCATTTCGGGACTCAGAGCTGTAACGGCTTCAATGGGACTTTCACACTGTTCGGGCCGGGGACTGGAGCGCCAGGAGCAATGCTGACATGGTCCGGCCAAGCTCCCAATTTAACCTGGCTGTGCAATCTCGCTTCGACGGGCGGGGCACTCGCGCTTTATTGCCGCTCAAGCGGCGGCTCGCTCCCCGCGTCTGGAATTTCAATTTTCGACGATCCCGGGCCAGGGCTGCTGTTCTACCTCTGGACGAGCCAGAGCACGACATTCTGGGATTGGAATGTGTCGGGAGGAGGCAGTTGCCCCGATGCAGCGAGCGGCACGGCAAATTGGTGGTGCCAGGGCGGCAATTATGCGATTCCGTATTTTTGCTCGTTCTCCGAGGTGAGCTGCCTGCAGCCCGTGACCCTGACGCAACTGTCGTACGTCGCCGGACCATACAACCCGTGCTTCATTCAAGTCTCTCAAGAAAACTGTTCCGGATATCCCGGTTCGGTGACGTTGACGCCGGCATGATCGAGCATTGCACGCGCCGCGGCGAAGAGGTGCGCCCCGGGTTCTTCCGCTGCGACTCGAATCGGCTCACGCATCCCGAGCCGGGCATCGTGGCGATCGAGACGTGCAGGATCTGCCCCTATCGGAACATGCCGGACCGGGAGCCGACCCAGAGTTTCACGCCCGATCCTCGCTTCACGATGCCCTGCCTTCATCGCGGCGAAGCGCTGGAAACCGGAACGTGTAATGCGTGCGGCATGCGCGGCCAGCCGTTTGCGGTCTACGCTTGCGCCGTGCACGGCAAGTGCATGCTCAGGCGGTTCCGCAACGACCGGCCCGATCTCAAAGTCTGCGCCAACTGCCACGACTTCACGGCACGGAGGCTCTAGCGCTCTGCGCGGCGATCGCCGCTTGCACGTTGGTTGCGACCGTCGGCATGAACTTTTGCACGCCCGCTTCGTTGAGATGAATGGCGTCCCACATGAACGGGCGGGCGTACGCGAGGACGACGGGTCGGGCCGCTTTGACGCGCGGGTAGGCCGCCTCGAGCTGGCGGCCCCAGCGTTCCAGCGGCGAAAAATCGCGGGAACGAGAGACTTCGTCCCAGATGGGCGAAAAGAGCAGCACGAGCGGGACGCCCGAATCGTTGCACAGCCCGGCGATCTGGCGGATCGCGCTGTCCCATTCGTCCAGAATCAACTTGGGAGGCGGAGGCTCGTCGACAAACCATTTGCCCCCGTGCGCTCCGGAGAGCGCGAAATGGCCGCGTGCCTCGTAGGTGCGGCGCTGCAGGGTCCAATAGGTCTGGCTGGTCATCCCCTCAAGCGGGTCATCGCGCACGTCGCGCTGGCGCTCAGACAACAGGCTTGCCGCCCCGCGCTTCAGAAAGTATTCGACACTCGTCGCCCGCGGCACAACGCCCTGCACTTCCGGCCCGTAACTGGCGATGAAGCGGTTGGGAAGCCGCCCGCCGGCCACGCCCGTGTTGACCTCGAAGCGGAACGGCGTGAAGCACAGCACCAACACCCGTGGCAGCGGATGATTCTCCAAGTACGCCTTGGCCGTGACGAGCGTGCCGATCGGACCGAGGCTTCCCTGGCTGCCCAGGTTGTAACCGCGGAGCCCCTGGAGGCGCAGCGGGTCGATTCCCGCCAGGCACGTGCTGTCGCCCAAGAAGACGACGTCGTTGCTCTCATGATTATCGAGGGCATATTCGATCGGATGGGCGATCACCGCTTCATCGACGGTCGGCGCACGCCGTGGCTCCAAAAATCGCAGCGACGTTTCGGTGCGGCGTCCCAGCCAGTACGTGAGCGACATGACGAGGGCCAAAGTGACAAGCGCCGACGCCGCTACCGCCAGCGCCGGAGCGATTCCAAACGATCGCTCCTGGTCGTTGGCGCCTTGGTCGCCCTGCGCGCTTTGCGTCGCCATGACTGGTTAATTTAGCAGAAGTCAATTTCTCGCAGGCGGTCCGTGCGCGCCCCTGGACAGCGACCGAGATACCCCTCACCCCCAGCCCCTCTCCCGCAAGGGGAGAGGGGGGAGTGCAAGCGTGGGGCCACCGCGCAGTCTTGGGCCACCGCGCAGTCTTGGACCATCCCACAGTCTTGGGCCGCTGCGCAATCAGGCGTTCCGTGCAAATCTTCTCCCCTCTCCCCTCGTGGGAGAGGGGCTGGGGGTGAGGGGGCACGCGTTATCAGCGTCCCAAAGCCGCGCACGGTTATCTAGCATCGCCGAGTGAGCAATGCCGGCCGCGCTCTCACCTGCTCAGCGCGGCTCGCACATTGCGCGCAACCAGCTCGACGAACTTGTCGACGCCGGCTGAATTCAGATGGATCGAATCCCACAGCAGAGTCGGATGATAGATCAGCACGATCGGCCGCGCCACCTGCGTGTTCGGGTGCGACAATTCCAACTCCCGCGACCAGGTTTCGAGCGGGGCGAGGTCCCGCGCTCGCGCCAGCTCGGCCGAAATGGGGGCGAACTGCACCACCAGCGGGACGCCGGCCTCCGCGCAGATCCGCGCGAGGCGTCGAATCCCCTGCGTCCATTCGTCGCGAATCAGCGTCGGCTCGGCTTTGCCGATTCCTCGAGGCGGCCCGTGCGCTCCGGGAAGATCGAAAAATCCACGTTTCTCGAGCGTCTTGCGCTGGAGGGTGTGATAGCTCTCCGACTTGAAGCCGCGCAGGGGAGTATCGCGGACATCTGTGTCGACCACCTCCGGTTCGCGCGCTTCGGTCGGTTTCCACACGGTCCGCACGCCCCGCTTGCAAAAGTAGGAGATGCGATCGAACAGGGGCACCAGCTCCGACACCTCGGCGCCATAGTTCTCGACGAACTGCTTCTGCAGCGGCCCGCCGATGCGAGTCGCATCGTCCTCAAAACAGACGGGCGATACGCACAGCACGATCGCCCGCGGTTTCGCGTGGTGAAGCAAATAAGCCTTGGCGGTGATCACAAATCCGGCCGGTCCGATTCCGCGCAGGCTGCCAAGGTTGTAGGCTACCAGGCCGGTCGCACGCTCGAATCGCGCGGGATCGAGCCCGGTCCGACACGTGCTGTCGCCCAGAAAGACGACGTCATTGGCGTCTTGGGTTCGCAGCGCGTATTCGACGGGGCAGGCCGCAGTCGCCTCATCGATCGTGGGCCGGTACTTCGAAGAAAAGAACCGTTCCTCGGTATCGACGGCCCGCCCCCGGCAATAGGTCACCGAACCCAAAAGGACGAGCGTCGCAGACGTCGACGCCAGCACCAGAAGCGCCAGCGAAACGTCGAAGATTTTCCGGCCTTGATTGGCCCATCGCGTCGCCATCACCGCTTATTTTATGGTCCGCCCGCGCTTACGGCATACTGGTCGTTCGGTCTGGGCACCCTGCGCTCACAGCTCGGTGAACAGACTGCAATATCGGCCGGTGAAGCAGTCGGCCAGCATCCAGACGCTCATCGCATTCAAGACGAGCGCCGCCGCAACCAGAATCCCCACGCGCAGCCAGCGGGCTTGCACGCGGCCCAGCGCGGCAGCGACCAGAATCGAGAACGGCAGCAGCGTGCCGATCATCAGCCGGCCGCCGACAAATCCAGGAAAACTCCACCAGGCACTGGCCGGCCGGATCCCGAAATCGGTCGCGGCAGAGGCGGTTGCCAGAAACAGGACGGACCCGAGAAAGCTGGCCTCGCACAACAGGAACATCGCTGGGCGCAGACTTGCGCGACCACAGGCCGCTCCGACGACGACCGCCACCGTGAGCGCCGGGCAGAGCCAGACGAGCGAATAGGGAACGTTAAATAGCGACTCCCCATGCCAGTGGTTGAGCGGCATTTCGCCCAGCCAATAGTAATTCGACAGCTCGGCCAGGAAGGCAACGCACCCCGTTGGCGAAAAGACCGGATGAGAAAACCACCCCGAGAGCGGGCGGATCGATTGCCCGACCAGCTCCATTTTGATCCAAGCGCCGGTCAAATGTCCGAACGCATTTTGATTGAGGACCAACAGAGGAACGATTGTCGTCAATCCGAGCCCGAGTGCGGCGACATTTCGGATCGTGTGGGTCCGCTGAACCGCTAGAGCCACAACGGCCACGCAACCAACCAGCACAACCGGAACGCTGACCGTCTTGATCCAGACGCACGCGGCCAGCGCGATTCCACACAACAGGGCCGTGCCGGGGCCCTCTTTCGTAGCGAACTTCGCATACGCCAGCGTGAACAGGCCGAACGCAATCGGCATGAAGGCATCGTTGTTGATGCCGTAAAAATCGCTCTGCGGAAGCAGCGCGAGAAACGCCGGCGCAATCAGCGACTGCGGTGTGGAAAAGACGTCGCGGCTGACGAGGTATCCGAGCCCTACGAGACCGGCCACCACCAGGCAATTCAGCAAGCGATCCCAATAGGGCAACAGCGACGGTCGCCAGAAAATCTCCACGCCGATCCAATGCCACGGACCCATAACATAGTAGTAAAGCGGCGGCTCGCAGTATTCGTGATTGAGATCGAAACGCAAGCTGGATGCATTTCCCGGAGCCGTCGCGGGCGCGCCTGGCGATTCTCTCGGCGGCGGCGCACCGCGCTCACGCAAACCCCACAGGGTCGAAGCATAGCCGGCGGCACTCATCCCCTTCAGGCCGAGACTCAGCTCGCCAAGGGAGGTGGCCAACACGCGGTCGTAGTGCTGCGACTCGTCGGGCCGGCTGGCCGCCGGCAAGAGCGCGGCATAGAGAGCGACCCGCGCCATCGCCAACAACATCAAGGCGCCAACAAACAGCTGCTCATGCCGTCGCGAGGCCCAAGTCGCCATGAATAACAATTCTGTAATAAGCTAGTTGAGCCTGA
>DASPSM010000873.1:0-4287 GCA_035623955.1 Planctomycetaceae bacterium | reverse complement strand
CAACTCCTGCAGGGGAAGCTCGTCATGCAGGAAATGACCGAACCACCGCGCCCCCGAATACGTGGAAGCCAGCACGCAGCGTTCGGTCTGAGCCGTTTCCGCCCGCCAAAGGGCGCGCCAGTTGAGCGTCGAGTACAGGTCGCCCCGGTAACGTCCGCAGTAGAGATGCTGCCGAAACAACAGGGCGTCGCGCAGCAAGTAGGCCCGCGTCGCGCCCCCCTGGTGCCGATCGCAGCGAATGCTTGCGATAAGTTCCGTCACCGGCTGAGAGGGAGGCGAGCTACGCAGAATGCGGCCGAAATGCGATTCGGGAATATAGATCGGAACGTGAGGCTCGTCGACTCCCGGCGCGATTTCCCAGGACTTTACCGCGGCCTGCTCGAGTCGGCCCGCGGAAACTCCGAGGCCCCGCCGGACCTTGTAGCCCGCCATTGCGGCAGCAGCGCCCGCGATTTGACGGAGCCGCGCCCTGGCGGGTGCAACCCTCAAGAATCCTCCGGGAATTGCCGACGCGTCCGACATACCGCAAGAATACCTGCTCGACGTTGCGCCGTAAAAGTGGCGCTGCCGCGCCCATGAAACGGGACGCATTCAGCGACGCTCGCCAATTTCCAATCCCGGATTGCGGCCCTACAATGGCCACGAAGCGGGCGCCTGAGCAAGAAGAGTTTTAATGAAAATCGACCCGCGTCTGATCTACGACGTCGGCCTCTTCGACGGGGGAGACACCGCCTACTACCTTTTTCGCGGCTACAACGTGGTCGCGATCGACGCGAATCCCCTGATGATCGACAAGGCCCGATCGCGATTTGCCAAGGAAATGGAGGAAGGGCGGCTGAAGTTGCTCAACGTCGGCATTTCCAAGGAGGCGGGAACCACCGAGTTCTGGGTCTCCGACGTGGCCGAGTGGAGCTCGTTTGATCGAGCGATTGCCTCCCGCGACGGCACGCGACACACCGCGGTTTCGGTCGCGACCGAGCCGTTCGCGCGCATTTTGCAGCGGCACGGGATTCCGCATTACCTCAAAATTGATATCGAGGGAAACGACAGCCTCTGCGTCGAAGCGCTCAGGGGGATCACGCTACCAACTTACATCTCCGTGGAAGCTGAATGCGTGGGCGACTCGGCCGTGCTCTCCGACGACGATGCCACGGCGATGCTGGTCACGCTTCGGGATGTCGGCTACCGGCGCTTCAAGCTGGTCAACCAATGGTCCGGATGGACTGCCGTGCGTTCCAATGGCGCCGCCCAACTGGGCCTCCGCCTGGCGCGAAAAGTGGCTCGGCTGAAGATTCGAGGCGTTTCCGCGATCGCCGACCGGTTCACCGATTCCCGAAAGACGGCTGCACTAGGATACGAATTCTCGTTTGGCTCCAGCGGCCCGTGGGGCGAAGACGTGCCGGGTGGCTGGATGTCGTTCGAGAAAGCGAGGGCGACCTATCTGCGTGAGAGGCGCGCATTTGTCGCGAAGGGGCACTCGAGCTATTCGTTCTGGTACGACTGGCACGCAACCTATTGATGCGGCTAGTGGGCTTAGACGTCGAGCCCCATCAGCCGCATGATCTCGAGCGCGTTGCTCTTGCGGACGACTCCCGGGCGGATGCGATAGTCAAACGTCATCTTGCCGTCGACGAGCGAATCCTCGAAGTGGAAATTGACCGCTTTTGAGTCGAGGCGATCGACCATTTCGGTGAGCGCCAGGTCGTGGGTTGTCACCAACCCGACGGCGCCGCGGTTGACGAGTGCCCGCAGCACTCCCTCTGAGCCGATCAATCGGTCGTGCGAATTGGTGCCTTGCAAAATCTCGTCGAACAGAAAGAGCAGGGGGCGCCCGTCGTTGGGTAGAGCGACGACAGCCTTGAGTCGCGCGACCGCCGCGTAGAAGAGCGACTCGCCGGTTTGCAGGGAATCGTGGATCCGCATCGCCGTCCCGAGTTGAAAGACCGACGTCGTAAGCCGCTGCGCGCGGACAGAGGCGCCCGTCTGCGCCAGGACAAGGTTCGTGCCGATCGTCCTCAACATCGTGCTTTTTCCGGACATGTTCGAGCCGCTGATCAGGATCAGCCGCGTTTGCTCGTCGAGAAAGACGTCGTTCGGGATGCATTGTCGGCGAGGGATCAGCGGATGTCCGATGGCGGTGGCCTCGAAACGCGTCCCGGCGTCGAGGATTTCGGGAAAGGGTTGATCCGGTCGCTCGTAGGAAAAGCCAGCCAGGCAGGCCAAAGCCTCGAACTCGCCGACGGCCCGCAGCCAGTCGGGAATATGCGGGCCAACCTGGCCCCGCCAGGCTTCGATCGCGTGCACCAGATGCACGGGCAGACCCAAGACGAGGGCAATCGGAGCGAAAAACTGATTGCGCAAGCTGTTGTTGAGATAGTCGATCAGCCGCTGCAAGCGGGCGATCTGCCGCGAGGGGGGGAGTCCTTGGGTGTCGAGGCGGCGGCGGATGTCCACCAACAGAGGCGCCTCGAATTGCTCCTGTTCGAGGATCGCCAAGACTTGCGACAGGATCGCCAGCCCGGACGCAGCCTCGTCCGCGGTCTGCGCCAGTCGGCGAATGTGGCGTCCGTGCGAGACGGCGACCACGCCCTGCACGATCAGCATGAAAACAAAGGGTGCCAGCAGGTTCCAGACCAGCAGCACGGCGAGCGCTGCGAGCGAAAACACCGCGAGCACTCCCGTGGCGATACGGACCCCGCCGCTGATGGGCCGAGCCGGCTCCGCGGCCCAGGCGATGAGCCGATTCTGGTCCAAGTCGTCTCGAACCTCGGCGTCGAGAACGGCCAGCCGCTCGCGCAGATCAACCTTCGGCGAGAGCTCGGCCACGGCTTGCTGCCGCCGACGGATGACTCCCGGCTCGACCGGATGGCGAAGCCATTGGGCAAGTGTGTCTTCCCCCAGGCGAGTTCTCGCCTGGCAAAGCAACTCGAACAAAGAGCCGCGGCCGAAAAGGTCGAGATCGCTGGCATAGAGGTGCGCCTCGTCGATATAGCGGTCGCCAGACGCGCCGTCGCCTCTCCAGCGATCGGCCAAACGCCGCAGGCAGCGTTCCCAATAGGCGGTGGCGAGGCGCGCTTGCTTGAGACGGTCCTCGACGGAGCCCTGGGCCAGAACCAGCGCCACGAACAGGACAAGAAAGCCGATCACCGGACGCAACGAACCGGATTCGGACGAGTACCAGAGGATGCCAGCGAAGACGGCACCCAGAAAAATCACGCCGCGGGCCGTCGAGATCCGGTTGTCGATCGTCGTCAGGCGCCTCAGGCGGGCGAGGCGATCCTCCAGGCGGCGCTGATATTCCGACACCCGATCCGCAACCGGGGCGACAGTCATCGGCACCACGCTGGAAGGTCTCAAAATCGGAGGCGGGCGTGCAATGCGATCGGAGCAGTAAGCGCCGGCCTAGCCCTTCAGCTCGACAGCCACGCGTTCCAAGAGCCGCTTGGTGGCGCGAATACCGTCGAGCTCGCTCAGCTTGTTTCCTTCGTACTCGATGCCCACGCGGCCGTGGTAGCCGGCATCGACCACGATCTTCATCATTCGGCGGTAGTCGGTCTCGACGCAGTTGCCTTGCGCGTCGAAATCGTGCGTCTTGGCGCTCACTCCCTTGGCATAGCGCATCATTTCCGCGACGCCTTTGTAGCGATCGTATTCGTAGAAATTTCCGAAGTCGGGCAGGGTGCCGCAACGCGGATTATCGACCAGCCGCATCACGCCCGTCAGCCAGTCGCCATGAGACGACAAGCCGCCGTGGTTTTCGACGATCACGCTGATCTGGTGCTGGGCACCATACTCGACGAGCTGGCGCAGCCCGTCGGCGACGAGTTTCATCGTCTCGTCGAAAGTCCCCTTGCTGTGAGCGTTGACTCGGATGGCGTGGCAGCCCAGCGTCTTGGCCGCGTCGACCCAGCGATGATGATTGTGAACGGCCTGTTGGCGTTTGGCGGGATCGGGATCGCCCAGCGCTCCTTCGTCGTCGATCATGATCAAGACGTTCTGGACGCCTTCACCAGCCGCGCGCCGATTCAGTTCGGCCAGGTATTTCTGGTCCTGTGCTTTGTCTTTGAAGAACTGGTTCACGTACTCGCACGCGCTGATCCCGTAATCGCGCTTGGCGACGATCGGAAAATCGAGATTCGTCAGCTCGCCGTGCCGCAAGGCGCGGTGCAGCGACCACTCGGCGAGCGAGATCTTGAACAGCGGCTCGGTCGAGTCGGCGGCAGCGGCGCCTCGCTGCGATGTCAGCATGGCAGCGGCCGCTCCCGCAACGAGCGCAGTTGATTGGCG
>DASPSM010000865.1:0-6141 GCA_035623955.1 Planctomycetaceae bacterium | reverse complement strand
TGCGATAAATGGCCTGCAGGTGGATGCCGTGGCGGCGTTGGTGGATCTTCGACAGGCCTCTCGCGCGGCAAATGACTCGAAGCCTTTAATCGACGGAAAAGACATCAGCGGCCCGAGCAGTCGACCGGCGCGGGACAACCAATGCGGGAACGTCAGGTCGACGTAGATCAGGTAGCCGCCGGGACGCAACACGCGGGCCATCTCCGCCAACGAATCTCGTACTTATTTTTCAAGGATCATCATTCTGCTCCGCCTGGGCGAACGGCCGTCGTCAAGCTACCACGCGTCGTCGTCCTCTCGTTGACAGCCCGCCGGCCGCGCTTTACGCTTAGCATGCTAAGCCTAATACAGTAAGCGATTGTGGCGCGCCGAGGATCCGCGACCGCGGCTCGGCGCCACGCGCCCAGCAAGCACGAAGGGGGATCGCTATGGGGTCGTCGATCTGCCGGGATTCCGTGTGCCGCGCTCTGTCGGTCTTGCTCGCTTGCGCGACCACAGCCGCAGGCCGTTCCACTCCCGCCGGCGCCGCGGAAATGAAAGCCGACGGCCCGCAGTCGTCAGTCCGAGCCGCCAGGCCGGCGCAAGGCACCCACGATCGTGCGCGAGCTTTGGCGTTGGACGCTCGCATCCAAGAGATCCTCCGCCGGCCGGAATTCCGAAACGCGCGCTGGGGGATGAAGTTCTACTCCCCGAACACGAAGGACGTCATCTACTCGCTCAATCCGGACCAGTTATTCAACCCGGGTTCGGCGATGAAGGTCTTCATCGCCGGAACAGCCTTTACTTCGCTGGGGCCCGATTATCGGTTTCACACCCCCGTTTATCGCACGGGACCGGTGGAGAACGGCGTTCTCAAGGGAGACCTGGTGCTGGTGGCCAGCGGGGATCTGCTGCTCGGGGGGCGTGTACAGCCCGACGGAACGCTGGCCCTCCCCGAACGCGACCATACTTACGACATGAGCCCCGACGCCGTCCCTGTCTCGGCGAATCCCCTGCGTTCCATTGAAGAACTTGCCCGGCAGATCGCCGCCAGCGGCATCAAACGCGTCAAGGGCCGTGTGCTTGTCGATGCCTCGTTGTTCCGCGAAGCGAAAGGTGAGGCAGGAGGCATCGGCGAAATCACCATTTCCCCGATGATGATCAACGACAACCTCGTCGACGTGCTGGTTACGCCCGGAACCCGCGAAGGGGAGCCGGGCACGCTGCGCGTTTCGCCCCAAACCGCTTACGTCAAGGTCCTCAACAACACGCGGACGACGGCGGGCCCGCCCGCTCCGCCTGGTGGCATGCGTCTGATGGGGCCGGGAGCCCTGCGATTTGCCGACGACCTGACGAACGCCGACGGCAGCCACGCCGTCACGCTCACGGGCAACATCCCGCTCGGAAGCCAGCCGATCTTGTGCGCCTATCACGTGCCCGAGCCTCCCCGATTTGCGGCAACGTTGTTAGCCGAGGCGCTGCGTGCAAAGGACGTCGCGGCCAACGTCGACCCGCGAGCGAAGCTCGACTATCAGGCTCTCTCGGCGTTTTATCGCCCCCAGAATCGAGTAGCGGAGCTGATCTCTCCGCCGCTCTTCGACGAGGTGAAGCCGATGCTCAAGCTGAGCTCCAACCCGCACACGCTCCACTTCCCCTACATCGTGGGGGCGATCGCCGGACACGACAATGTGAGTGCGCCGAAGACAGGCCGAAAGCTCCAGCAGGAGCTATTCCTGAAAGCCGGCGTCCTGGAGGGCGCAAAGACGGGCGGCGAGCTGGGGACCGACTGCTATTCGGCGGACGCGTTCATTCCCTTTTTGACGTACATGTCGCAGCAGGCCTGGTTTCCCGAGTACCTCCGCGCGTTGCCCATCATGGGCAAGGACGGAACCGTCGCGAAGGTGCAGATGAACTCGCCCGCTGCCGGGCACATCTACGCGAAGACCGGGACCGCCGTGATGATGCGTGCCGACTCCCCGAACGCAGATCCTCGCCACACGAGTGTCGACCTCGCCAAAGCGCTCGCGGGGTATATCGAGCTTCCCGACGGGCGCTTGATCGTCTTTGCCGAATTCCTGGATCTGCAGGGCATGAAAGGCTTCAAGGGCTTTGCGCCGTTCGATCAGGTGATGGGGGAGATCGCAAGCGCCGTCTACGACTCCCTGGCTTCTCGCTCCCGCTGATGCCCGGGATGGAAAAATCCGGAGCGTGGTGGGCTCCGGACAGTTGCAAAAGGGCGGCGCGCCGGCGACCGCCTTCGGTCGGCGGCCCACGCCCGACACTTTTCGCGAGCGATGTCTTCAGATCGGCCCCTCGGTTTGCCGCGACGCTTGACGCCATTGGCCTTAGTACGCAATAATGCGTACGCTGTATCAGGTATGCGAGGAGGGAGACGCATTTCATGCCCAGGCGCAAGCAGCTGGCGATCACCGAGCGACAGTTCGAAGTCCTCGGTCTCTTGTGGGAACACGGGCCGATGACGGTTCGCGACCTCTTGGATCGTCTCGATCGGGACCATCCTCTGCCTTACACCACGGTCCTCGGCCTGTTGCAGAATATGGAGCGGGCCGGGCTCGCGACTCACGAGGCCGAGAACCAGACGCACCGCTACCGGGCCTTGCTTTCGCGCGAAGAGGCGACTGGCACCCTGCTCACCGACTTCGTCGCACGATTTTTTCGCGGCTCGGCCGCGCGGCTCGTGTTGGGGCTGGTCGACGCGGAGCAGCTGTCGGCCGAAGAATTGCGGGAAATCGAGGCTCAACTGGCGCGAACGCCGCAAAAGAGCGCGAAGCCTGCGCGCAGCCGGAGGTCGTCCCGCGCCTCGACCAGTTCCCCGTCCAAGGCAAAGCGGAGGAAACGATGAGCGACTTCATCGACCTGCGGCTCGCACCGGGATTGTGGCTCCTGGCCGACTGGTCTCTGCGCTGGGCGGTGCTGATCGCCGTATTGTGGGTCTGGTTCGCTCTGCATCCGCCCCGCCAGGCGGCGATGCGGCTGGCCCCTTGTCAGCTTGTGTTAGTCGCCGGCCTCGCGCTTCCCTTGATCCCGCATTGGTGGGGCCATCGGCTGCTGCCAGCGCGGTGGCTCGCGACCGAAGAGAATGGACCTGCCGAACGACTGACCGGAAATTCGCTTGAACCGCTGCTTCGCCCGTCGATCGCCCAGGCGGAGACAGCGGCCATCGTCGCACCGCGGCAACCGATCGCACTCGCGGACGAGGGCCTCTCGGAAATCTCGAGAAGGGAATCGATGTCGAGTGCACCGGCCTCGGCCGCCGAGCCGCTTGGACTCTTCCGCGTTGCTCTGCTGATCACGGCGGCGATCTGGTTCGTCGGCGCGTGCGTCCAACTGCTCCGGTTGATCGCGGGCGCGGCCTACCTGTCGCGCCTGCCGCGCGGCGCACACGAGCCCAGTCTGCAAGTGCGCGAGCTGTTCGATTGTTGCCGCGCGGAACTCGGCTTACGCAGAGCGGTGCGGCTGGGAGTTCATCCAGCGCTCGCCGCGCCGGTGTTTGTTGGCGGCTGGCGCGCGTGTGTCCTCGTGACGAGCGATTGGGAACGACTGGCCCCCGAATCGCAGCGAGCCGTTTTGTGGCACGAGTTGGCCCACGCTGCCCGCCGCGACGATTTCGCAAAGCTCGCGGAAGAGACGATCCGCGCAGTCTTCTTTTTCCATCCGCTCGTCTACTGGCTGCTCAATCGGATCGATGCCTATCGCGAACAAGTCTGCGACGCGGCCGCCGTTCGCCGCGGCGTCGCCGGCCGAGCACTCGCGCAAATCCTGGTCGATTTCACGCGTTTGAGCGCAGCAGCCAGCCATCGTGATTCGGCCCTGCGTCCGGCGTTGCCGTTCTTTCGCAGGCGCACGGTGAAGAATCGAATCCGCGAACTGTTGGAGGAAACAACCGTCGCGCGCTGGTCTGCTCCTCTGGTGCGCCGTCAATTCATCGGCGTTGCCGTAATCGCCGTCGCCATAGGAACGGCCCTCGGCGGCTTCGGCCTCCACGCGGCGGGTCCCCCTACGCCACGAGCCACCGATGCAGGGCCAAAAGCGCCGGCGGCTACGCCGGCCCGCGAGAACGGGCCCGTAATGACGAATGAGGCGGTCGCCCCGGCACACGGGCGCGTCGTTGACGCACAGGGCCATCCGCTGAAAAACGTCAAAGTTCGACTTCATGAACAGAATCGCGACGAGTTTGTCAGCACCGATGCGACAGGTCACTTCTTGGTTCCCCAAAGTTGGAGCAAGAAACCGTTTGAGTTCTCGATCATCGTCCGTTTGGAAAACGCGGCGATCGGCTGGTATGGGAGCGGCTACGATCGAAGACGCGATCAGCCAATTCCACGCGACTTCGATGTGCCTGTGTACCCGTTGTCAAAAACCGTTCGCGGCAAACTCCTCGAAAGGGACGGCAAGCCGGCCGCCGGCGTGCGACTCAAGGTCGAAACGTTGGGCAGTAAGCCGAACGGATTCGTCTACGACCGAGGATCCGTTCCGGAGCCTGCGGTGCTGGGGGAAACAGTTTCCGATGACCGCGGTGAGTATTCCCTGAGGGTTCCCGACGAGACCTTCTGCATGCTGAGAGTTGTCCACCCGCGATACACGGCTCAGAGGCTGGCGATCCAAGACACCGCGGAGTCCGAGGCTCTCGGCTACGCGACTCTGAGCGAATTAGGCTCGGTGCGCCGAAAGGATCTCAAGCCGGGAGTTATCGAGTTGACACAAGCAGGGCGAATCGAGGGCCGAGTCGTCGATGGACGCACGGGCCAGCCGCTCGCGAACGCATCGGTCGGTTGTCAGGCGCTCGCACACGATGTCGCGACGGGAGGATGGGGTGAAGGTATTTCCGGAGCGGACGGGCGCTATCACATCGAAGGATTGGGGCCGGGCGTCTACAACGTTGTGTTTCTCAGTCGGGCCAATACCTACCGCACCGCCGTGGCGAACGATGGCGTGCTGGTCGAACCAGGCAGGACAGCTCGCGCCGATCTCGTTGTAACCGTTGCCAGGCGCCTTACGGGGCGAGTGGTCGATGCTGACACCGACGAGCCGATGGCGGGCATCCAGATCGGATACTACGGCCCCGCAGCGCCTCGAAGCGGTGCGATGTGCCTTAGTGCCACGACCGACAAAAGGGGTGAGTTCGAGCTCTTCGTGCCACCCGGGCCAAGCCACGTCTATGTCATGAATGGGGACTATCGAGGCCCCGTCGGTGAAGCGAACGTCTCTGTTCCCGAAGGTCAGGGCGCGGCACCCATCTTGTTTCGACTATCGAAGGTTGCCCGGCGCTCTACACGCACGTTCGCGGTTGATAGAGCGATACCACGACGCGGAGAGGCCGTAAATCCAATCCCGGCACGAACGAATCGAGATGACTGTGTGTCAGGCGTTATCGTGGATCCGTCCGGCAAACCGATCTCCGGAGCGAGGATCTTTCATACTGGAGATGCGCCCGACGACTACATCACAAGCGATGGCAAGGGGGAATTCGTATTCCGACCGATGGGTCGCCGAGTGAGCTTCACATTGCGCGTCTTCCACCAGGGATTTCACGTTTGGGGCGGAACGCCCAAAAGCGGGGATGTGCTGAGCATTGTATTGGAGCCAAAGGCGACGCCCACTTCTCCGCAATAAGATTTGGCTCCAATCCGTCCACGCCCCAACGACGGCATCGGCCCGAAACTCTAGCGTCGTGAAATGCTCTCGAGCGGTCGGTCGCGTACTTCATCCACCACTTCACCACGCAACCTGACGTTTCGCGCGCGAGGTAAATTTCTGCCCAGCGACTTCGCGGCGCTCCGAACCGGGTTAGCCAACGCCTGTCAATTATTCACCCCCTCGTCCGGCTTGTCGGGCTGCGTACAATGTTGTGAAGCGGTTTGGGTAGCCGCCCGTCGCTAGGAGCGCTCGGCCGTCCGCTTCGCAGGCGCAGCTTTCGCGCCGGATGCCCGTCGCTCGGGGATCAACTCGCCAAGAATCTGCCGGCTTCCGGCCCAATTTCCGCTGCCGAGATTGCCAACGTGTCGGGTGCGCGAGGATGTCTTGCGCGCCAAGGATGCGGGTCCGAACGGTCAGAACCGGCGCGCAAGGGCGCCGGTTGCGTCGACAAATCGGACCGCGACGGTCGTCGGACAAGAAAAGCTGTCTTGCATTTCGGACAAC
>DASPSM010000859.1:0-4891 GCA_035623955.1 Planctomycetaceae bacterium | reverse complement strand
TGGTCCTCATTGCGCCGCAAGACTACGCGGTCAGCCACCGCGACGTGCGGATCTACCCGGCCTGGCAGCTCTTGGGCCGCTGCCTGAGCGATCAACACTTGGGGCGCCTTACGGCAGCCATCACGAGCCCGTTTCTCAGCGATCAAGCGACTAATACGGAAGAGCAACGCGAATTCGCTTTCATTGAACCGGGCAACGGTCTCGTCTTTTCGCGGGCCCGACCCCGACTGCAGCGAGCGGTTGGCGAGGGACTCGGTTGGTGCGACTACGAATCAAGTCAGATGGCCGAGTGGCCGCTTTGTCCCTGCGCATCGCGAGGCTTCGACCGGCGACAACAGAGATTCAGCCGATGTGTCGAGTTTCGAATCAAGCCGTAGCGTGCCGCGATCAGCGCGGCCAGGAACAAAGTTCGACGACGTGACCGTCCGGGTCGGTCGCGAACACCTGGATCATGCCGTCGGGCCGGTTCTTCGGGCCGCTGACGACTGGAATCCCCTTCTGACGCAAGGTCTCGGTCGCCGCGTAGGCGTCCTCGACCTCGAAGGCGAAATGGTGCGTGCGGCTTAAGCCGAGCACCTGTTCGGGAACGGGCACGCCGGCGGGCCCCGACTCGGGATGTTCCAGAATCAGATGGATCTGGGTCTTGCCGGCCTGGAACCAGCTTCCGGCAAACGAAAACTTGGGCCGCTCGGTCGGCTGCATGCCCAACACGCCGGCGTAGAAGTCGTGACTGCGAGCGAGATCCTTGACCACCAAGGTCACGTGGTCGAGAGTCTTCACGCGTAGTGTGGTCGCCGGCTCGGCCGTGCCTCGTTTCGTCGAGCCGGAGGTTGTGTCGATTGGGCTCATGGCGGCCTCTCTGGGTTGCGATTTGGCTTATCGAGGGGTGGAGGGCGGGGCGGGCTTCGCCTTCAGCATCAGTTCGACGGCTTCCTTGCCGGTGATTCCTTTGCGGATGCCCATCGCTTCGGCCTGCGGGGTGGCGCCGACGATTTTGGACTCGAAGAGATCTTCGGGTTCGACCAGCGGCCTGGCCGGCGTGCCTTTGCAGATGGCGATCGCCAGACTGAATTCGGCAGCCGTCTCGAGGTCGTAGATCCCGCAGCCCACGATGCCTGCCTCGGTCAGAATCGAGCAGTATTGACCCTTGTTCCAGCGATTGCTGACACCGATGGCCGTTCCGTTGGCGAATTTCAATTCGCGGCTGACCGTGCGGGGGATTGCGTTGGAGGACGTCGTGCCGGACATGGCTTGCAAACCTCTTCCAAGATCTCGACCCATCGCCGTGGCGAACGACGGCCCTTCAGCACGCCGCCCCCGCCAAGAGGGGTTCGCCGATGGTCCACCGAGCGCCGTCGCGAATCACACGGCGATAGAGGGTGTCTCGCTCGACCGGAATGCGTCCCGCTTCACGGATCAGGCGATGGATTTGATCGCTCGTCAGCCCCTCGGGAGTCTTGGCTCCCGCGTCGTGATAGATCAGTTCATGGACGACCGTGCCGTCGATATCGTCGGCCCCGAAGCTGAGGGCGATTTGAGCTGTCTTTTCGCCGAGCATGATCCAGTAGGCCTTCACGTGGTCAAAGTTGTCGAGCATCAGCCGGCCGAGCGCGACGACCTTGAGATCGGTGAGCCCGCTCGCCTTGGGAATGTGTGACAGCCCCGTGTTCTCGGGGTGGAAGGCCAGCGGGATGAACGTCTGAAAGCCGCCGGTCTCGTCCTGCAGCTCCCGTAACCGGCACAGGTGATCGATGCGGTGCCGCGCCTGCTCGATATGTCCGTAGAGCATGGTGGCGTTGGAGCGCAGGCCGAGGGAGTGCGCTTGGCGGTGGATATCGAACCAATGGGTGGCGTCGGCCTTGTGCTCGCAGATCTGATCGCGAACCTCGGGGTGAAAGATCTCCGCTCCGCCGCCGGGCAGGCTGCCGAGCCCCGCCTCGATCATCTGCTCGAGCACCCAGTGGACCGGTTTCTTGGTGATGAAGCTGAACCAGTGAATTTCAACCGGCGTCCAGGCCTTGATGTGCAGCTCGGGGTTCGTTTCGTGAATCACGCGAACGACGTCGAGGTACCAGTCGAACGGTTTGAGATGGTGCAGTCCGCCGACGACATGAATTTCGGTCGCGCCGGCCCGCGTCGCTTCGTTCACGCGCTCACGGATCATCTCGTCGCTGAATTCGTACGCTTTGGCGGCCTTGAGATCGGCGCGAAACGCGCAGAACGTGCAGCGATAGACGCAGACATTGGTCGGGTTGAGATGGACGTTGGTGTTGTAGAACGCGAAATTTCCGTTCTTCCGCTCGCGAACGACGTTGGCCAGGCGGCCCAACGTGAGGATATCGACCTGCTCGTCGAGGAAGACCCCCTCCTCGAACGAGAGGCGTTCACCCGCCTCGACTTTGTCGGTGATCGTCGCAAGGATTCGTTCGCGATCCACGCGTGGCTCCGCGGTTCTTTGCTCGAAGGTCGAGTGAATTTCGTTCCGCAGTATTTTAGTCGCTAGACGGAGGGGCGACCATCGTCGAGTCGATGAATCGGCATTAACGAAAAACGCTTCGCTTGAGAATTGAAAATGCAAAGCACCGGCCGGCTTACGCCGGCCGCTCGCCGGGTCCCACGCGATTGGCGGCGCTTAGCGAAGTGTGCGCGTCCAGACGTCGAGGCTGCCGACCACGAAGACGCCGATGCTGATCACGGCGTTGACGTTGAAGAACGCCATGTTCACGCGGGTCAGGTCGTCGGGGCGCACCAGCGAGTGCTCGTAGGCGAGGAGGATCGCGACGGCCACGGCTCCGGCGGCAAAGAGCGGTCCGAGCCCGGCCGTCCACCACAAAGCGCCCAGAAAGATGACGGTTAGCAGATGGCTGAGTGCGGCGAGCTTGAGCGCCGGACCCACGCCAAACCGCGCCGGGATGCTGCGCAGTCGCACCGAACGGTCGAAGTCGACGTCCTGGCAGGCGTAAATCACATCGAACCCGCCGACCCAGAAAAAGACCGCCAGGCCGAGCAACACCGGCGGCCACGCCAGACCGCCCGTGATTGCAATCCACGCGGCGATCGGCGAGAGCATGAGTGCCGCGCCGAGCCAGAAATGCGCGAGGGCCGTCCAGCGTTTGGCATACGAGTACGCGAATAGAAACAGGAGAACCGGCGGCGACAAAATCACCGGCCACCGGTTCGGAAGGAACAGCAGAGTTGACGCAACAAACCCGGCCGCGCAGGCCGCAGTGAATGCGCCCACTGCCGTCACGCTCAAGAGTCCGGCCGGGATATGGCGGCCGGCCGTGCGGGGATTCTGGGCGTCAAACCGCCGGTCCGCGATGCGATTGAAGGCCATCGAGGCGGAGCGGGCAAAGACCATGCACAAAAGCAGGCCTGCCACGTCCTGCGCGCGGAACACCACGTCCGGCTGTTGCCACGCAAGGACCGCCGAAAACAGGGCAAACGGCAGGGCGAAGACGGTGTGGCTGAAGCGAATCAATTCGAGAAATCGCCGCACCGACTCGAAGCGACTCGCCCCGCCGGCCGTCACTTGTGGACCAGGCCCTTGTACTGCTCGACCTGCCGTTCCCATTGCCGTTTGATGGCCTTCCGCTCCGAGGCCTTCATTCCCGCGCGATACCGCAGCGTCTGGCCTCCCGTCAGGTCGCTGATCTGGTCGATTGCCAGCACTCGGACGGCCAGCTTGTCGTTGTCCAGCCATTCGACCAGCTGCTTGGACGTATCCAGATTGCGGCCGTCATCGCGTTCGTTGTAACCCCACAGCAGCCTGAGCACAATGTCTTCGACCGCGGGGACGAAGACCATGCTCAGCTCTTTCTGCAGCAGCGTGACGTTGTTCGGCGCGAGCGGGAGCCACGCCCGCAATCCCTTGGCCGCGGCCTCGACAGCTTCGTCGTGGGGCACCTGAGCCAGCACTTCGACCAAGGTCGGATATTGGCGGGTCAAAGCCAGCGTCTTGGCGGCCAGCTCTGAGATTTTCGGATTCTTGTCATTCTTGGCGACCGTTCCGATCGACAGCGAGACCGGCTGGTCGGGCAGAAAGCCTTCCAAGAAGTCATGTGTGACGCGCATCAGCGACGGCGGGATTTTATGCGTCTCGGGCGTGAGCCAACCGGGGACCGCACCCTTGCTGCGGAACGAGGCGCCGGACAGATCGGTCGCAACCGCCAGATCGCCGGGCGCCAGCGAAATCCAGCGACCGGCAACGAGCGTTCGCTGACGTCCGATCGCCTCGGTGAAACGCAGGTCGCCGGAAACAACGTACAAGCCACCGCGGTACGAGACCTCCTTCGCGTCCTGTCCCGGTTTGTTGGGGAACAGGGGCGTGATCTCGATTCCACATTGCGTCTCCGGACGCAGGAATTCGAGCTGCCACTGTTCGCCACGCACGACGAGCGTAATGACGAGCGGCGTATACGTGCCTCCCGGATTCTGTGGCACGCCGCTCCGCAGCACGACGCGACCTTCTCGGACGTCAATGCCAAATCGCGAGGCCCCAGCCGGCGCCAGCAGTTGCGCCGAGCTGCCGCCCATGATCCAGACGTGGCACAGGCCATCGCCGATATCCAATTGACTGTCGAACGGCTCGGGAGCCGCAAGCAAGTCGGCCCGCCGTTCTCCGGCCTGCGGAGTGGGCGGAGCCGGCGCGATAAGCTGATTCTCGTCTTTCGCGCCCTTGGGAGTGTTATCGCTCGGAGTGGGAAGCCTCAGACTCGGACGCTCGAGCACGAACCAGTCGTCCCGATTCTGGTCGTAACCCAACAAAACGCCGGTCTTTGATACGAGCTTCACCTCGAGCGGCCCCTCGGGCAGCGGCGCTTCGGGCTTCGCGGGCTCCGGATGAGGCTTCGTGCCCGGCTTGGATTCCGCACCTGGGTTCCCCGGCACC
>DASPSM010000839.1:0-6476 GCA_035623955.1 Planctomycetaceae bacterium | reverse complement strand
AACCCAAACTGTGGACCCGGGTCAACACGGGTGAGTGCGAGTCACTACCCGATCCGCGTCCTTCTCAAAGCGACTCCACCGTCGCAAACTCCGAGAGGTTTGATAAACAAAACCGCGGGTCCCACGAAGGCCCGCGGTTTTTTCTTGCGCGTCGCGGCGCGTATACTGAAAGGCGATGTCCCCCTCGATGCGATTCACCGCGCTCGCAGCCACATTGTGCTGGGCTGCGTCCGCTGTCGCCGGTGAGCCAGGCAAAGACCTGCTCGCCAAGGCTCAAGCACACTTCGTCAAGGGGCGTTACGAGGAAGCGGAAGAGGTGTTTCGCAAGGCCGCCGACGCAAAGGCCGACCCGGTGTCGGTGGCCCTCGGCATCAGCCGTGCAAAAGAGGCAGTCGGCGCTTGGGAGGATGCGGAAAAAACGATCGTCGATGCCCTCAAACAGCAGTCGGGGCAGCCGCGACTCCTGGCTCGACTGGCGGAGCTGCAACTTGCGCGCGGCCGGCTTGCGGACGCCGAGAAAACCGCCGAAGCGGTTGTGGCCGAGGCGCCCGACAATGCCACGGCTCGGTTCGTCCTGGCCGACGCTTACGCCCAAACGGGACGTTTTCCGGAAGCCAACTCTGCCTATCGTTGGTTCATCCGCTTCTATAACGCGCGTCAGCCCGAAGATGCGGCAACTTTGCTCCTTGTGGCGCGCGGCTCGGTGCAATACGCGCGTTGGAATCACAACACGCAGATCTTCCATTTCGTGGTGAACACGCTTTGCCCGGACGCGCTCAAGAATGACGCCAATGCGTGGGAAGCGCACCTGCTCTCGGGTTCGCTGCTGCTGGAAAAATACAACCGCGAGCAGGCGGTGCCCGAGTTGGAGCAGGCGCTGGCGATCAATCCCCGTGCCGCCGAGGCGATCGTCCTGCTGGGCCAGGACGCGCTCGACAACAACGAGCTCGACAAAGCCGAAGCGAAAGCCGCCGAGGCCCTGCGCATCAACCCGCGCCTTCCTGCCGCGTTGCAGTTGAAGGCCGACGCCTGCTACCTGTCGGGACGACTCGACGCGGCGCTTGCCGCCGCGAACGCAGCTTTGGCCGTCAATCCGCGCGACGAGGGCGTTTTGGCCCGTGTCGCCGCCTGCGACCTGATCAGTGACGGCGTCCCCTCGCGCTCCGACTTCGAGACCTGGCTCGCGAAACCGGCGGGCGGCGAGGCGAAACCCCAGGCATCGCCTCGCTTCTGGAAAGTTTGGACCGACGTCACCGCCACAAATCCCAAGCCGGGCGTATTTCTGACCGCCTTGGGCGAGCTGTTGGAAGCCCGTCGTCGCTTCGACGTCGCAGAAGCCTGCTACCGTCGGGCAATGTCTGTCGCGCCGCAACTTCCCGAGGCGAAGACTTCCCTCGGGATGCTTCTGATGCGCGTCGGCCGCACCGATCAGGCCCGCAAGATTTTGGACGAAGCCTTTCAGGCAGATCCCTATCACACGCGGGTGAGCAACTTTCGCAAGGTGCTCAAGCTGCTCGACGGCTACGAGGCGATTTCGACCGAGCACTTCGTGATTCGCGTCGATTCCAAGCTCGATAAACTTCTGGGGGGCTACATCGCTGAGTACCTCGAACAGATTTACCCCCAGCTGGTCGAGCGGTTCGGCTTCGCGCCGCCGCAAAGGACGCAGATCGAAGTCTTCAACAAGTTCGAGGGGGCTTCCGGGCACGAGTGGTTCAGCGCCCGGATGGTCGGTCTCCCGTGGATCCAAACGATCGGCGCTTCGACCGGCGTGATGGTGGCCCTGGCGTCTCCGACGTCGGCCCCTGTGCCATTCAATTGGGCGCGTGTGCTGCGGCACGAATTCGTCCACGTGATTACCGTGCAGCAGTCGGGCTTCAATATTCCGCACTGGTTCACCGAGGCGCTGGCGGTCCTCAACGAAGGATATCCGCCGCCGTCGGAGTGGATGGAGCTTCTTGCCCGGAGATTTCCCAACGAGCTGCGAACACTGGCCACGCTCGACCGGGGTTTCGAGCGGCCGTCCAACTCGGACGACTGGCAGTTTGCCTACTGCCAGAGCCGGCTGTATGCGGAATACATGATCGGGCGAGGCGGGCCCGAGTCGCTGCGAAAGATGCTCGCCGCCTATCGCGAGAACCTTTCGACGCCGGCGGCGATCCAGAAAGTCTTCGGCGTCGACGTCGCTGAGTTCGAGCGCGGCTATCGCGATTTTCTCAAGCCGAAGGTGTCCGGAATGCATCTGGTCGAGCGGCCATCCTCCAAGAGCGTGCAAACGCTTGAAAAAGAGCTCGAAGCCCACCCGAAGGATGCTGCAGTCGCCTCCGCCTATGCGTGGGCCCTCTTGGAAAAGGGAAACGCGGGCCTGGCTAAAAAGACCGCGAAGGATGCGCTGGCGCTCGACCCCAAGCAACGCTGGGCAGCTCTGGTGTTGTCGCGGCTCGACGCCGAGGAGCAGAAATATACCGCCGGAATCGTGAGGCTCGAGCCCCTCTTGGATCGCAAGGCTCCCCACGCAGAAATTCTGATGACGCTCGCCAAATTGAATCTTCTAGACGACAAGCCGCAGCAAGCGGCCGAGCTTTGCGAAATGGGGGCCAGGTACTATCCCTGGCATGCGGATTTCGTGCGCGGACTGGCCGCCGCCGAGGGGCAGCTTGGTGACGAGAAGCGGCTGGTCGACGCACTGACGCGCCTGTGCGAGCTTGCGCCCGACGACGCGGCCCCGCGGAAACGCCTCGCAGAGCTGAGCCTCAAGCAAGGGAAGTACGAGGAGGCCATCCGGCTGGCCAAGTCGGCGCTTTATGTCGACGTGCTCGACGCGGAAATTCACCGCGATCTCGGCGAGGCCTATGTCGGTGCCAAAGAAATCAAAAAGGCGCTTCCCGAATTCGAGGCCGCGCTCGAACTGAAGCCGAAGGACGACGACCTCGAGCTTGCATTTGCCAAGGCGCTCGCGGCCGGAGGGCGCGTTCCCGAGGCCCGCACGCATCTGAAAGCGATTCTCGATCGCGACGGGAAAAACGCCTCCGCCCGCGCCGCCCTCGATGGCCTCAAGTGAATTAACCCCAAGGTCCAAGGTCGAAAACTGTGGATTCGCAAAAGACCGCCCCGCCGCTGACGATCGCCGGCTTTCAGAAACTGATTGCCGAGATGTACTCCGACAAGGACGCCGCCCGCGGCATCGACGGCACCTTCATGTGGCTGATGGAAGAAGTGGGCGAGCTGGCGGGGGCGCTCCGGCAGGGATCGCGCGCGGATCTGGCCGCTGAGTTTGCCGACGTGCTCGCCTGGCTCGTGACTATCGCGAACGTCGCCGGGATCGACCTTGAGCAGGCCGTGCTCGACAAATACGGCCGCGGTTGCCCGGGCTGCGGCCAGATGGTCTGCTCCTGCGATCTCGGTGAAAAACCGTGAGCGAACGGTCGTCTTCGGACGCGAAACTCCGGTTGGCGCTCGTCGGCTGCGGGAGGATTGCGCGGCTGCACTGCGAACGCGCCGCGAACGATGGCCGCTCGACCATCGCCGCCCTCTTCGATCCCGATCCGGCCGCGGCCAAGGCTCTTCAGAGCGAGGCCGCACCGTCGGCGGTCGTTTATGCGAGTTTTGAGGAATTGCTGAATGCAGGCAGTTGCGATGCGGCCGTCGTGGCTTCGCCGACGCATCTGCACTTCGAACAGGCGACGGCCTTTCTCGCTCGAAAGATTCCCATTCTCTGCGAAAAGCCGCTGGCGCGGACTCGGATCGAGATCCTGGGCCTGATCGAGCAGTCACTGACAGTTGGCACCCCGTTGTCGGTCGCCTATCAGCGACGCACGTGGGCGACCTATCGCACGCTGCGCCGCTTGGTGCGATCGGGGGAGTTCGGCCCGGTGCGCGCCGTCGTGTCACACAACGTCGAGAATTGGCAGTCGACGATTGGCGGCACCTGGCGCGACGATCCCGAAATGAACCCGGGCGGCTTTATCGGCGACGCAGGGAGCCACAAGATCGACGCGGTTTTTAACGTGACGGGGCTCGAGCCGGCCGAGGTCTTCGCCCGCACTGACCGCTGCGGCAGCCACGTCGAAATCACAGCCTCGGTCTCGGCCCTGCTCTCCGGCAATGTGCCGCTTACGATGGATTTCGTCGGCCACGGGAGCGCGTTTCAAGAGCTGCTTGCCCTGCATTGTGCCGGCGGCGATCTGTTGCTGCGCGACGGAGAGCTGTGGCTGTCGCGGGACGGCAAGCTGGAGCGAGCCGCGATTTCCGAATTCGATTCGAATCCGATCTCCGCTCTGCTCGATTCTCTGCTCCAGGGGACCGAGAATTTCGCGCCACCGTTCTGCGCGCTGCCGGTGTATGACTTCACGCAGGCATTGCTGGAGTCGGCCCGTTCGGGAAAGAGCGTCGCGCTTGAGTAAGTGAGCGAGCGCAACTCTGCGACATCGAGAGCAAGGCACCCCTCACCCCCAGCCCCTCTCCCGCGAGGGGAGAGGGGAGAAGGATTTGCGCGCGACACTTATTTGTATTAGGCGCTGACATTTGGACTCTTCCCCCCTCTCCCCTCGCGGGAGAGGGGCTGGGGGTGAGGGGCATTTGACACCAATGATGATTTAATTCCCGCGCCGTCCACCAATCCAGCGAAACGCAACAGAGGCGACCAATGCCGCAGCGAACATCGCCGCGAATCCCGCCAAATAGCGCGGGTGTCCGTGAAAGAGCGCGAACCCTGTGCCGGCGACCGCCACCGCACACAGCACGACAAATCCCTGCCGAAAGTTCCAAGCCAACAGCGGCTCGATCAGCAGCAGCGCGAGCATTGCCACCAAGAGCCACCGGGACATGCCCGAAGTCGCTGGTTCGGTCGCGCCGAGTTCGCGAGACTCGTGCGACCAGTCGCTGCGGCGATCGTAAGGAACGCCCGCCAGAGTCGTTGTCCGCAGAACCTTTTCGTCGACCATCTCTAAATCGCTTTCCCGCGGGTCGACGTTCACCGCGTAAAGTTCGTGCTTCACCGCGGGAGCCGACTTATCCGCCGCGCTCGTCGACGGCTGCGAGGCCGCCGAATCCGGGGGCATCTCCAGCGCCATCTCGTAGATGCCGGGATGATTGGTCGCCGCGAAAGTGACGTCGGCCCGGTTCTCGCCGACTACCGGTCGAATCGTCTGTTCGGTCCCGTCGGGGAGCTTGAGCGTCACTTTAATTCCAGATTCGCGGCCGGTCAGCGTGCGGGCCAGCGGCTCGCCCACCAGGTGCTGTCGCTGATGCCAGCGTCCTTCGGCCGCATAGCGAACCGTTTCGTGGATCAAGGGGGGGAACGTCGGATGGACCGGCCAGGTGCTCCACGAAACATCGACCGAGGTGGTGACCAGCACGCTGCGGCCTCGCCCCACCGGCCGCTCGATGATCGCGGGATCTCCCGAGCTGAATCTGAGGGCCACGCGCGACGCAGAGCCCGCGGCAAGCTTGGCGCGGACGTATTCGAGCGTCACGACACGGTCGAGCCCGGCTCCGGGATTGCCGCGAAACGGGGCGACGATGGGATGGCTGAGGTCGGACGCGTCGAACGTGTAGCCGCCATGCACTGGGTCACGGGCGTTGCCGACCGACCCTTCCAGCATGGCCGGCAAAACCCCCTTGCCGTCGTTGTAGAGCACGGAGTTATAGTTTTCGGGCTTCACGCGGTCGCCCAGCGCGAAGACCAGTCCGCCTCCCGCCTCCGCGTAGGCCTGCAGCAGATCGGCCTCGGTCCGCGTGACGAGCGCAACGTTACAAAGAAAGACGCAATCGAATTTCGAGAGATCCTCCGCCGTCAGGTCGGCTTCGTTGATGACTTTGGGCTGCGTTGCGCCGCTCCAGCTTTCGCGGGCGGTTGAGGGAGCCAACACTGTTCGCAAGTAATGCGAGGCGTTTTCGGCCGGCCGGCCCCCCTCGTGCCCGTTAACGACCAGCACGCGGATCTGTTCGGTCACCGGCACGCTGAGCCAGCGGCGATTATCGGCGGCAAGTCGATCCGGCGGGATCCGCAGCTCGACTGCGTGCTCACCCGCCCGGCGGAACTCGAACGGAAACTCCACTACCGTTTCTTCGCGGGCCGGCAGGTCGACCGTTTTGAACGCAACCAGATAGTTGTCCGCGTAGAGCTCGCACCGCAGACCGGCCAGAGGGGCCGTCCCGAAATTTCGCAAAGCCGCTCGTAGCCGGGCGGGGCGGTCCGGCAGCACGATTGGATCGACCGACGTCAGCGAGGTGATCGCCGCGTTGTCCGTTCGCCCGTCCCCAACGCCAATCAACACGATCTTGGCCTTCTCCCCGATTTTACGGAACAGAGCGGGCAGATCCGATTTCTGCGATGTGTCACCCCAAGTGACGCGCTGAAAGTCGCTCAAGAAAATCACTTCTTTCGCTCGCGGGGCGCGCGAGTCGGCCAGAATCTCCACCGCTTCGGCCAGCGCCGGGGCCAGGTCGCCCGGTTCGTCCGTCAGCTGCAGGCG
>DASPSM010000836.1:0-2624 GCA_035623955.1 Planctomycetaceae bacterium | reverse complement strand
CGAGCACGAATAGAACCCTTGGCGACCGGCCTCGGTGCCGTCGTAGGCTTGCACGTCGATTCCCCACGACTCGGCGACCTCCCGCAGCGGCAAACCCGCCAGCCAGGCGATTGCCTCTTCATCCGTGGGAAGTGGGTTACCCTCTGTGTCCTCAAGCCCAAACACGGGAACCGATCGAAAGCCGTAGACTGCCGAGTGCTCCTCGGTCGTGCCGTCCTCTGCCGCGGTTTCGACCTTCCGCGTGCAAGGCGCGAGAATCCAAACAGCTTTTGCCCCTTTCTTGACGTGCCGGCCGACCTCCTGCCACTGCCTGTAACCGCGGGCTTCGCTGTAGCCGTGCATGGCGACGATGAACTGATTCCCGAATGACCACTTGCGGCAGGGTGCTTGATCTTTGCGTCGGATGAACACTCGGGCGAGTGGGGCCGGCAGGCTCGCCGGATCTTTGAACCGTTCAACGATTGCCGCGCCTACGTCGGACGCTTTGCCGTAGAGTTTCACGTCGATTCTCCTTACGGGGCTCCCTTGCGGGGAACCGATTGCCGCGAACCGCCCCGACGCTCGCCGAGGTCAACGGTCGCGACGCTCAGGCCCGCGGTTGGCGGGCCCTCGCGTCGGGATCGTTCAGGTTTCGCCCAGTCCCGCAGCGACGTACCCGGCGGGCACGCTGGAATCGTGCTTATGCATGTCGGCAAAGCTCTCGACTGCCCACGTAAAGCGCTGGGGCTCGGGACAATCGACTCGCTCGACGTCAACCGTCGAATCACCGGGCGCGTAGCGTTCGACGTAGAACAGATTCCCGGTGGTGGTCGACCGCCAGTGTTGCCCGGGCCGGAGTTGATCCAGCTTGTCCATCAGCGAGTTGCAGGCATCGCACCACACGGGCGCTGCGGCCCCTCGGTGGCGGAAATAGCCGTTCGGGTCGCCGCAGTTCCAGCAAGGCGCGTCGGGCCCGCGCTTGGGGTTCATCTTGCGGTCAAGCGCTGCGATGAAATCCGCGGCCCCTGCGACCCGTTGTCGCCACCAGCTCGAACGGTTCCAGCGAAAGCCGTTGGCCTTGAGCATGGACCGCACCGACTGGTCGGGCTTGCTGGGGAAGGTGATCGTAACCACGTGGTCGATCGTCGCCTCGAACGTGCCGTAGTTCATTGCGCCACCTCACACGCGTCACAGTTGCGAGCGAAGCGATCGGCCTCGGTTCTTGCGGACTGCGCCTCGAGCGTTTCCTTCCGCTCGTGCGCGGCCTCGGGGTGGCGACTGGTGAAAACTGGAATCTCGTAGCCTTCGACCATGACGTGGTACAAGTGGCGTCCGCGGCCGATGGGCGAACGCTCGACGGAGTAGCGAGACATGGCAGCAACTCCAGCGAAAGAGGGGCGAAACAGAGGGGCCGTTAACGCAACGGCCGATCCGATCGGGCGCGCCGCCGCATCCAGCGAAGCGCCCTCACGGACGGGCCGTCACTCGGCCTGATCGCCACCCTGCAAAGCCCAACCGGCCTCGATGCGCTGCAGCATCGCACGCATCGAATTACGGCAGTCTTTCGCTAACCGGTTGTAATCCGCTGGACTGCGGCCATTGAGCCCCTCGGCCTCGGCGATCTCATGCGCCCGCTTGGCGAATGCCTCAGCCAGTCCGCGACGTGCGAGCGGTAGTTCGATGCACCGCGACAAGAGCGGATGCGCATCGATCTGATCGTCAAAGAGCGATTCCTGCCCCTCGGCGGTTGTCGTGAAGATCACAACCGCATAATCGGGCAGGTCTTCGAGCATGACCAGAAGCGCACGCACAGTGTCGCGTCTGAGTCCGTGAGCCTCGTTTAACAGCAATGCCCATCCGGGCGAACCTAGGGGCCTGCCGCGCCACTGCGTTTGAAACGCTCGGACGTCGGCCGGCGTCAGCTCGGACGCATCCATTTCGGTGATCGCGTGCTCTGCTGCTACCTCACGGGCGAGGATTCTCGCGCAGGTCGTCTTGCCGGCCCCTGATGGTCCAGCTATCCACCATGCACGGCCACCAAGGCCGCGCGGACGGAGCGCGTTCACTCTCGCGATCAGCTTGTCCTGCCCGACTACCTCACTCCACGTTTGCGGTCGATACCGCTCGAAAAGGCTGGCCATCTCTCATGCTCCTTACGGTCGCTCACTTGCGGTGAGCCTTATTTCGCCGGCCAGTTTCGCACGTCGCGAAAACTTGTGGCCGACGCAGGGAGCAAACACGGTTTCGGCGTTATGACGCGGGTAAATTTTCTGCGAACAGCTCGGCGAAGCGAACCTAACTTGCTTCGAATCACCGGCTTGCAACTATTCCGAAAAAATTTCCGAAACGGGGGTCAAAATTCCCGCCCCGCGCACGCGGCTCGATCGCTCCGAAGCAATGTCTGTCGACGTGTGTCGAAAGAGCGTTGCCCAGCTCGGTTGTCGATCGGCGTAGAAGCGAGCGAACCGATCCGGTCTGCGTTGTCGCAGCCTGTTTCGGCCCTCTTTCGCCGCTCTTTCCGGCCTGATGCGTTGGCCGGTTGGCTCGCTGCGAACGCACGCGCCGGCCGTTGGCCTGCGTCAGTCGGCGTTGCGGCACCCTTGTTTCGCCGCTATTGCAGCCTTGTTTCCGGGCCGGCCAGAGGG
>DASPSM010000835.1:0-5942 GCA_035623955.1 Planctomycetaceae bacterium | reverse complement strand
GAGCTGCGGCGACTTGCTGCGCAGAAGATGGCCCAGGAGAAGCCTGGTCAGACCCTGCAGGCCACGGCCCTCGTCCATGAGGCGTATCTACGGTTGACCGGCTCTGAAGCTCGAGGTTCGTACAGGGACCGCAGCCATTTCTTTGCCGCAGCCGCGACCGCGATGCGTCGCATCCTGATCGACAACAGCCGGCGTAAGCGGTCGGAAAAACACGGCGGGGACCGACAGCGGGTCGCGCTCGACGGTCTTGCTGCTGCCGCTGACGACGACGAACTGCTGGCGCTTGGCAAGGCCTTAGAGAAGCTGGGGGCTCAGGACCCGGTCAAGGCACAGCTCGTCGAGTTGCGCTACTTTGCGGGTCTCACCGGTGATCAAGCCGCCGATGTGCTGGGCATTTCAGCGAGCACGGCGGACCGCCATTGGGCCTACGCCCGGGCGTGGCTCCAAGCCGAGATCCGGGGCAAATAGGGAGCGGTGTCCAATTTCTTCAAAATCATTGATGCCGGCAAGCAGCGTTTCTCGCTTTTGTAATAGAGACTCCTCACGGCACGGAAACACCGATGGACGAGGAATCGCTGTTTCATGAGGCTCGGCAAAAGCCAGTCACCGAGCGTGCAGCCTTTCTCGACCAGGCCTGCGGCGCAGACCAGGCCTTGCGCCGCCGCGTGGAAATTCTCCTTCAGGCCCACGACAACCCCGACAGCTTGCTCGAACCGCCTGGGCCAGCCTTCGGCGCGACGGTGACCGAGCCCAGACTCGCTGAAAGTCCTGGCACCGTCGTCGGCCCCTACAAGCTGCTGGAGCAGATCGGCGAAGGGGGCTTCGGCATCGTTTATATGGCCGATCAACAGGCCCCGGTCCGGCGTCGGGTCGCGCTAAAGATCATCAAGCCGGGCATGGACACGAAGCAGGTGCTCGCGCGGTTCAAAGCCGAACTGCAGGCGCTGACCTTGATGGACCATCCGAATATCGCTCGGGCCCTCGATGCCGGGTCCATCGATTCGGGGCGTCCCTACTTCGTGATGGAGCTAGTCCGCGGCGTCCCGATCACCGACTACTGCGACCAGAACAATCTGCCGGTGCACGAGCGGCTGGATCTGTTCGTGCAAGTTTGCCACGCCGTGCAGCACGCCCACCAGAAGGGGATCATTCACAGGGACATCAAGCCCTCGAATGTGCTCGTTAGGGTGAACGACGGCCGGCCGGTGCCCAAGGTCATCGACTTCGGTGTCGCCAAGGCGATCGATCGGCAGGTCACTCAGGAGACCGTTTTCACGCGCTTTGCCGAGATGATCGGTACGCCGCTGTATATGAGCCCCGAGCAGGCCGAGATGAGCGGTCTGGACATCGACACGCGGGCTGACATCTATTCGCTGGGGGTCCTGTTGTATGAACTGCTCACCGGCAGCACGCCGTTCGATCAATCTCGATTAATGCAGGCGGCGTTCGACGAGATCCGCCGCATTATCCGGGAGGAAGAGCCCCCCACGCCGAGCAAGCGGATCAGCACGATGGGCGCGAGGCGTGCTGCCGTCGCGGCACATCGGCACGCCGACCCGAATCGCTTAAGCCAGCTCATCCGCGGCGACCTGGACTGGATCGTGATGAAGGCGCTCGAAAAGGATCGCACGCGGCGCTACGCGACGGCCAACGCCCTGGCGACGGACGTCGAGCGCTATCTGGCCGACGAGACGGTGCAAGCCTGTCCCCCCTCCGCGATGTACCGATTCCGCAAGTTCGCACGTCGCAACAAGGCAGGTTTGGCGACGGCCGCGTTGGTACTGGTGGCGCTCGTGGCAGGGACGGGGGTTAGCACCTGGCAGGCGATTCGAGCGATCGAGGCCGGCAATGAGGCGAATCGGCAGCGGGTGCTCGCCAATGATCAGCGGCAACTGGCACAAGCTGGCGAGCTGACGGCCCGACGCTACCTCTATGCGGCGCAGATGAAACTCGCACAAGATGCGTGGGTACAAGGCCGCGTGGCGCGCGTGCCGGAACTGCTTGAAGGTCAGCGTCCGCGGCCGGGACAGAAAGATCTCCGCGGCTTCGGATGGTATTACCTGTGGCGGCTTTGCCATAGCGATCGGATGACCTTGTACCATCGGTACACGGTCGGAAATGTCGCGATTTCGCCCGACGGCAAGATTCTGGCGTCTGCAGACGAGGGGGGAACAATCGAGCTCTGGGACGCGGCGACCGGCAAAGAGATCACAGACCTTCGGGGCCGGGTCCACTCCCTTGCGAGGCTGGCCTTCTCGCCTGACGGCCGCTTGCTGGCCGCCGGGTTCGAGGACGGCGCGCTCACGCTGTGGGACATGCCCAGTCACCTGGAGAGAATCACATTCGCGGCCCACTCCGGTGAGGTTTCCAGTATTGCCTTCTCAACGGACGGCAGGACTTGGGCCTCCAGTGCCAGGGATGGCACGGTGAAGCTCTGGGATATCCCGTCGCTCGCCGTACGTTCCACGTCTGAAAATCCCGCCGTCAGCTTGCTCAGTCCGTATGGAATTCCTTCTCCGTCTCCGCCGCGCAAACCCCTCGCCACATTGCGGGGCGACAAGGGAGCAGTCGAGCGAGTCGTCTTCTCGCGTGATGGAAAGGTCATCGCAACAGCCGCAACGGACCGATCTATCAAGTTATGGGACGCGGTGACGTACCAGGAACGTGCTAATTTAAAAGGACATACCGACACGGTGTCGGGGCTCGCCTTCTCTCCGGACGGCAAGCTCCTGGCGTCAGGGAGTGACGACACGACCATCCGGTTGTGGGACCTGCAAAGCGGGCAGGAATTGGCAGTGCTTCGCGGACATGCGGACTGGGTCGAAGATCTCACCTTTTCACCGGATGGCAGCTTCCTCGCTTCGGCGAGCACCGACGGCACGCTCCGGCTTTGGGACATCGCCACCAGAACCGAGCGGGCCACCTTCAAAGGTCACACCGACAAAATCTGGTCGCTTGCTTTTGCGCCCGACGGCAGGAGCCTCGCCTCCGCAAGTTACGATGGAACCGTCAAAGTCTGGGACGCGGTCTTGAGTCCCCAGGGTGTCAGTCTGTCCGGGCACACCGGACGCAATTATTGCGTGGCGATTTCCCCCGACGGCAAGCTCCTGGCGTCCGGGAGCGACGACACCACCGTCCGGCTCTGGGACGTCTCGACACGTCAACCGCTCGCGACGCTGCTTGGGCACACGGGGCGGGTCTTCGCGGCCGCGTTTGCTCCGGACGGGAAGACGCTGGCCACGGGCAGTTGGGATGGCACGCTGAAACTGTGGGACGTGGCATCGCGTCGACTTCGCACCAGTCTCAACGTGCACTTCTACATCCATTCGGTGGCCTTCTCGCCGGATGGTCGGTTCCTGGCTGCGAAGTGTAACGATGGTTCGATCAGGTTGTGGGACAGCGCGGGCGCGCGAATCTTAGCCTCGATCGAGGGAGTCGGTGGTCTCCAAACAGGAGTCGCGTTTTCGCCCAGCGGACGTCTCCTGGCTTCGGCGAGCGCGGATCACACGGTCAGGTTGTGGAACCTGGCCAACGTCCAGCATGAACGGAGCTTGGGGACCCATGGGGGTGAGGTCACTTCGGTCGCTTACAGCCCCGATGAGCGATTCCTGGCCTCGGCCAGCGCGGACAAGACGGTGAAGCTCTGGGATTTGCGCACCGGCCGCGAACGAGTATCGCTTCGCGGACACACGGCCGCGATCAACGCCGTCGCCTTCTCGCCGGATGGCAAGCGAGTCGCATCGGCGAGCGATGATGGCACTGCGATGCTTTGGGATGCCGAAACCGGAGAAGAGCTCTTCACGCTCAAGGGCCATGCCACGAACGTCAAGTCGCTTGCCTATTCCCCGGATGGCAACTTGTTGGCGACGGCTGCTTTCGACCAGACGATCAAGGTCTGGAGCCTGCAGACCGCGACCGAAGAGGAGGTGTTATCGCACGACCGCATCGCCAAGCCGCGGCCCTTGCTTCCTGACGATGAGCCCGGTTTGCTCATGAAGAATCAGGCGTGGAAGCTGGTCACAGATCCTCCGCCGAACCACCGTGATCCAGCCCGTGCAATCCAGCTGCTAACGATGGCGATCCGCCAAATGCCGCATCGCGGTGACTACTGGAACGCCCTGGGGATTGCTCTTTATCGGGCGGGCGACTGGAAAGCTGCGCAGGCGGCCCTCGACCAATCGATCTCACTTCGCTCCGGCGGCGACGGGGTCGACGGGTTTTTCCTTGCGATGGCACACTGGCAACTTGGCAACAAGGCCGAGGCTCGCAACAGGTACGACCAGGCAGTCGCCTGGATGGAGAAGAACAAGCCTCAAGATGCAGAACTGCGCCGTTTCAGGGCTGAAGCGGAGCAGTTGCTCGGTTCAAATCGAACACTCCTGCCCAAGACGCATCAAAAGGCGGACAAGCCTAAAGAATAGTCGGTGACCATCGCGCACGAGTACCGCTCTCGTTTCCCGCCAATCGGCAAGATTTGGCAGTTGGGTTCGAAATGGCCAGTGAGGTCTCGCCTGGCCGCAAATCCCCCACCGGCCTGATGACCCCGCCTGCGGCCGCCGTCCGCCCCGTCGAAGAGCCTGGGAAAGTGGAAATTCGCCTCGGCAAAAACTGGGCGGCCGATTCCCAGAAAGAAGAGTCCCAAGCCAAGTTGCACGCGAAGCGGGGCTCCTAAATAAAACGGGCAGGTTGCCCCGCTGGCAACCCGAGCCGGCCTTCCGATTCTCACGCACCATCGCGGGATTCTCTCGCCCAACCGCCGACCGGCACTGGGCGTGCGCCCTGGGCGTGGCTCCGGGCCGCGATCCGCGGCCAATGAAGCGGCGGTGTCGAATTTCTCGAATATTGCTGGTGCCGGCAGGCACCGTTTCTCGCTTTTCTAAACAGAGACCTGTCGCGCCAATTGGTGTCGGCGTTTGACGTCAATTCACGCAATATTCGTCCGCTGTTTCCTGGAGGAATACCAATGCAAACGACAACGCCAGTAAGTCGTCCCTTCTTACACAAAACTCGTCCCTTGGCGTACCTGGCTAAGTGGGCTTTGCGGGCGGTGTTCGTGCTCGGCGTGTTACTCGCCCTGGCATCTCAGGCGACGGCGGCCCCCGTGGTCTTCACTGTGCTGGGGGAGTTCAATAATGGCTCCGGCTACGCCTTGTCCGGAACCATCACGATTGATACTGCCACCGGGAAGGTGGTGGCAGTGGACTTGGCGGCGAAGTACGGTGGGGCCTTGTACGCCACTTTCACGAGCCTCCCCTATGGAGTCAATTCGAACACCAAGTACGGGTATACGACGATTTACTGGGAACTCACCAACCCGCCCCTGCCCGCCCCCGGGGCGTTCGCATCTTTGATGCTCGTCATCCCTGCGTCCACATTGGTGGGGTATGCCGGAGGCCCCCTGCCGGCTGACACCAAGGCGAACAAACGCAACCCCCCGCCCGCGGTCTCCTTGCTCGCTGTCCCTATCTACGACTACGCCGAGAGAGAGTGGATCATCAACTATGCAGAGCTCGAATCCGGCTCTTTGGAGCCCGAGTGATCCCCGAATCGCCCCTAACCCAACGCCGCCAGGCACCGGATTCTTGGCAATCAGTGGGCTTCACCGTCGTCGACGGCGACGACGGGCCACTGGACTGAGTGCGGAGTGTTGACGATCGTTCTACAAGCGACCTCTTCCGCCAATCGACTCCGCACCCGCGTCAACCAGCGTCGAACGTAATCCCCGATGCGGACTGCATCCGCACTTCAACATCGATCGGACGGATGTCCTTCGGAACCCCTGAGCGCGCCCCAGCGCGGGGGAGAAACACGGCGCCTAACGGCTGAGCGCTCGCTGCCGGCCGTAAGCGGGCCACACGAAAAGTAAAAAGGGCCGGTGAGCCTCGCCACCAAGCAGAAGTCTCACCGGTCCGGCAAGCCCCGGCGCCTGGTCTGCGCGCCGG
>DASPSM010000818.1:0-3023 GCA_035623955.1 Planctomycetaceae bacterium | reverse complement strand
GCCTCTTATAATGAGCGGTGCCTACCTGGACAGACTAACCTGCATCGATCGGCTCCTTGCCGGGCCGACCCGCCTGACGATATCCCTCCGGAGCACAGCGCGTGCTTCAGACCGGTTCCCACCGTTCAACTGGCCGTGCAGCACGTAAGTCGCGTCGCGTTTCGCGCCTTTGGGTCGCATTGGTTCCGGCGGTCCTGTTGACTTCGGCCGGCGTTCCTGCGCTGGGCGGTTCGACCGACGAGGGAGTCGAATTCTTCGAGGCCCGCATTCGGCCGCTGCTCGTCAAGAACTGCTACGAATGCCACTCCGGCCGGGCCAAAGAGCTGCAGGGCAAGCTGCGGCTCGATAGCCGCGAGGCGCTGCGACGCGGGGGCGAATCGGGGCCGGCGATCGTGCCCGGCAATCCGCAAGCGAGCCTTTTGGTTCGTGCGCTGCGCTACGAAGACCACGAGATGCCCCCCAAAGGGAAGCTTCCGCCGGCGGCAATCGCCGACGTAGAGCGCTGGGTGAAGATGGGGGCGCCCGATCCGCGCGATCAGCCCGACGGGGAGCAGCCGCAATCGCCGGGCAGCAAGCGGACGATCGATTTCGCCCAGGCGCGCAAGCATTGGGCGTTCCAGCCGGTGGTCAATCCGCCGGTGCCGGCGGTGAAGAACGCGGCGTGGCCGCACAACGAGATCGATCGATTCGTGCTGGCCCAGCTCGAAGCCCGCGGTCTGAGCCCCGCACCGCCGGCCGATCGGCGGACGTTGCTTCGCCGCGTTTCGCTCGATCTCGTCGGCCTGCCGCCGACTTACGCGGAGGTCGAAGCGTTTGAGAATGATGGTTCGCCGCGCGCGTTCGAGAATGTCGTCGATCGGCTGCTGGCGTCGCCGCACTATGGCGAGCGGTGGGGCCGGCACTGGCTCGACGTCGCCCGGTACGCCGACACGAAAGATCTGGTGCTGGTCTTCGGCGACGACGCCATCCGCCCGTACGCCTACACGTATCGCGACTACGTCACCAAGGCGTTTAATGCGGACGTCCCCTACGACCGTTTCATCGTCGATCAGCTTGCCGCCGACCAGACGTGCGGAAAGGAATCGTGGCGATTGGCCGCGATGGGCTTTCTGACGCTTGGGCGACTCTTCGATTACAACCTGAACGACGAGTACGACGACCGCATCGACACGGTGTCGCGCGGCATGCTGGGGCTGACGGTGGCCTGCGCCCGCTGTCACGACCACAAGTACGACGCGATTACGCAGGCCGACTACTACGGGCTCTACGGCGTCTTTGCCAGCAGCGAAGAGCCGGTCGATCTTCCGTTGTTGGCCGATTCGGCCGGGACGACGGGCGCGGCCGACTTCCGCAAAAAGTTCGCCGCCAGGGAGCGCGAATTCCAGGAGCACGTCGACCATCAATTCCACGAGCAGACGGAAATCGCCCGCCGCCGCGTCGGCGATTATCTGCTCGCCGTCGCCACGACCCGTCCCGATCCCAACGAGGACGCGGTCTTCTTCATGTCGTTGTCGCCGAATCAGCTGCGGCCGCAGATCGTCGGGCGCTGGCGGCGGTACGTGGCCCGTCGCTCGACGCAGAGCGATCCGGTCTTCGGGGCCTGGGGCGATCTCATGCGGCTGGGCGACGCGAGCTTTGAAAAGCAAGCCACCCAGATCGTTCGTCAATGGCTCGAACGCCCACGCGGAACGGACACCGGACAGATCAATCCTCTGATCGCGGACGGGCTGGCGACGGCCGATCTGCGCAGCAAGGCCGACGTCGCGCGACTTTACGGCGACACGTTCCTCAAAGCCTACGCAAAGAGCGCCGATTCGGCCGGCGCCAATTCACAGTCGGCGGTGGACCATTCCGCACGGCAGCAGTTGCTTGATGTTTTGACTGGCCCCGAAGGGCCCGCGTGGTTTCCGCGGAGTAACGCCTACCTCTATATGTCGCGGCAGGAACGCGACCGCTACCACCACTTGCAGCTCGAGCTCGACCGCGTCGCCGTCCACTCGAAGGCCGCTCCACCGCGTGCCATGGTGGTGAACGATGCGGCCAATCTCTGCAGCCCGCGAATCTTTGTCCGTGGCAACCCCGCGCAGCCGGGCGAGCCCGTGCCGCGACAGTTTCTGCGAATTCTGGCGGGCGACCATCAGCGGCCGTTCGCCCATGGCAGCGGGCGGCTCGATCTGGCCCGAGCGATCGCCTCGCGAGACAACCCGCTGACGGCCCGCGTGTTCGTCAACCGCGTTTGGATGCATCACTTCGGGCAGCCGCTGGTGCAGTCGCCCAGCGATTTCGGCGTGCGATCCACTCCGCCGACGCATCCGGAGCTGCTCGATTATCTCGCGTCGACATTCATGGCGGACTGGTCGATCAAGAGCCTGCACCGGCGAATCGTGCTGTCGGCCGCGTACCAGCAATCGAGCGCCGATCGACCCGAGTGTCGGCGGATCGATCCCGATAACCGGCTGCTGTGGCGGTTCAACCGCCAGCGGCTCGACATGGAAGCCATGCGCGATTCGATGCTGGCGGTTTCCGGCCGGCTCGATCCGACCCTTTTCGGGCGCCCCGCCGACGTCGTGGGTGATCCCCGCTGCCGTCGGCGGACGATTTATGGCCTGGTCGATCGGCAGCATTTGCCGGGATTCCACCGGGCGTTCGATTTCGCAAACCCCGATCAGTCGGCGGAACGTCGCCCGCAAACGACGGTGCCTCAGCAGGCGCTCTTTGCCATGAACTCGCCTTTCATGCTGCAGCAGGCGCGCTCGCTGGCGCGACGTCCCGAAGTCGCGGGAAAACTCTCGCCGGCCGATCGCGTGGAAAGCCTCTATCAAATCGTGTTCGCCCGCCGGCCTGACGAAGCGGAAACCGAGCTGGCCCTGCAATTCGTGGGTGCCGCCCAGGCGGACGCTTCGCAAGAGGGGGCGAAAGCCAAGCTCGATCCCTGGGCTCAGTACGCCCAGGTCTTGTTGGCGTCCAATGAATTCTTGTTTGCGGATTGAATGATCATGCGCGATTGCCGGACACGATACCTC
>DASPSM010000808.1:0-11320 GCA_035623955.1 Planctomycetaceae bacterium | reverse complement strand
ATCCGTCGCTTGTTCGGTTGCTGCCAACGTTAATCTCCTGAATTCTTCGTCACTTTTCTCGTTGTATCGTATCCGGCCGCATTTTCAACGGAGTTGTCGCCGCCCGGCGACTCGCGTCGCGGGTCGCTTAGTCGTCCTCTTCGGCGGCCGACGCCGGGTTGATGCGGTTCATCGCCGGGCCGATTCCCGAGCGAATCCAAAGTTCGACGCCTTCGGCCGCTCGCACGACGGCGTCGTCGATTGTTTGCAGTTCGCTCCGCTTGAATTTGCTCAGCACGAAATCCGACGAATCGATGTGTTCTGGCGGGTGGCCGATCCCGATCCGCAGTCGAGGAAACTCTTCCGTCGCCAGTTTGCGAATGATGTCCGCCAACCCCTTTTGCCCCCCCGCGGATCCCCCCGCTCGCATCCGCAGCCGGGCCAATTCGAGATTAAAATCGTCGCAGACCACCAACAAATCGCCCAGTTGCAGGCCGAAAAAATCGACTAGCTGCCGCACACAGCGGCCACTCTCGTTCATATACGCCTGGGGTGCCGCCAGCAGAACCTTTTCGCCCCCCAGGTTTCCCTCGGCCACCTGCGCGTCGAACCGCAGGCGAGGCTTGCCCGCGCCCAGTCGTTGGGTCAGCTCGTCGATCACCCGAAACCCGACGTTGTGTCTCGTCTCTTCGTACTTCGGGCCGGGGTTTCCCAGTCCAACGACGATTTTCATCGACTTACCGACGAATCAAGCGGCGAACGTGACTGGGCTGCGATCACGAGGCCAGGCCAACGGGAGCTTCCGCCGGCGCAGCGCTCGGAACAAGAGAAAGCGCCGGCTTACTTCTTCTCTTTGTCTTTGCCCTTTTCCGGTTCGCCGGCTTCCTCTTCGGTCTCTTTGACCTTGCGGCCGACGATTTCTGGTTCGGTCGGACCGGGCTCGGCGGCGGCCTCGGCGCTCGGCTCCTCAACCACAAGCACGGGCTTGACCTGCACGACGACCGTTTCGGGGTCGTTCTTCACGACCGTGTTTGCCGGCAGCTCGAGCTCGCGGACATGGATCGCCTGATCCATTTGCAGTTCGCCGATCTTCACCGGAATGTTGTCGGGAATTGCGATCGCCAGGCATTCGATCGTCACGCTGTGCAAGTGGAAATCGAGGACGCCGCCGGCAAGCGTTCCCGGCGCCGTCCCTTTGAGCACGATGGGAACCTCGACCTCGACCCGGTCGTTCGGGTCGATCCGCAAAAAGTCGATGTGGTTGACTTCTTTGCCGAACGTGTCCCACTGGATGTCGCGGAACAGCGCCTTTTCGACATGGCCCTCGACATCCAGATCGACGACGCGGGTGCCCGCCTTCAGGACGTGAGCGAGCGCGTCGGACGCCACCTCGACGGAAAGGGGATCGATTTGGTGGCCGTAAACGACGGCCGGGATCTTCCCCGCGCGTCGCAGACGACGACAAGCTGTCGACCCCTTGACCGAGCGCTTGGCCACCGCCAATTTCATTTCGACCGCCATCGGATCCGCCTCAACTTCCTGAGTTTTAGAGAAACGGACAAGGATAGCGAGTGGCGACGGGGGCTGCAACCTGCGTCCTGGCATCCGGTGGAAATGACGAATGACGAAGCACGGTGCAAATGCCGAAAGCGGCCAGGGGGAACTGGGGAGCGAAAGTAAATGACGAAGCACAAATGACGAAGGAAGCACGAAGCACCAAGCACGAAGGAAAGGCAACTCGCATTCGTGCTTAGGTCATTGGGTCATTCCTTCGTCATTCGGCAAACGCTTTCGGCGAACGTTGTCAGTCCCGCGTTTGGCTCCTAAAATGGCTGATTCGCGCGAAGCCCCGGGGGTCTGGTTGCGCGCGGACAGGGCTTTCACGGCGGTGATGGGCGATGTTTGAGGCGATTACAGACAGCATTCGCGGTGCGCTTTCGCTGATCGATCGGGGGCGGCTCACCGAATCGAATATCCGCGAGGGGCTGCGCCAAGTCCGCCAGGCCCTGCTCGAGGCCGACGTCAATTACGAAGTCGCCCGCGACTTCATCGACAACGTGACCCAGCAGGCGGTCGGCGAGCAGGTCCTCAAGTCGCTGCGACCCAGCGAGCAGATCGTCGGCATCGTCTATCAGGAACTCGTCAACCTGATGGGCCCGGTCGACCATTCGCTGCAGATCAAGCGCGACGGCATCTCGATTTTGATGATGTGCGGGCTGCAGGGAAGCGGCAAAACGACCACCTGCGGCAAGCTCGCCAAGATGCTCCGCGAGCAGGGCGTGCAGCCGATGCTCGTCGCCGCCGACCTCCAGCGGCCGGCCGCCATCGAACAGCTGAAAATCATCGGCGAGCAGATCGGCGTCCCCGTCTATAGCGAAGACCCCGCCAAGAGCAGCCCGCTCGCGGTCTGCCGCAACGCCGTTGCCGACGCGAAGAATCGCGGCAACGTGAAGGTGATCATCCTCGACACGGCCGGGCGGCTGCATGTCGATGACGACTTGATGCGGGAACTGGAGCTGATCGACAGCAAGGTCGGCCCCGACCAGGCTCTGCTCGTTTGCGACGCGATGACCGGCCAGGACGCCGTCCGCAGCGCGAAGGCTTTCAACGACGCGCTCGAGCTCGACGGCGTGATCCTCACCAAGCTCGACGGCGACACCCGCGGCGGAGCGGCGCTCAGCGTCAAGGCGGTTACCGGCGTCCCGATTAAATACATCGGCGTCGGCGAACAGCTCGATCGGCTCGAAGAATTCCACCCCGACCGCATGGCGAGCCGCATCCTGGGGGGCGGCGACCTGGCGACCCTGCTCGAGAAGGCCCAGCGCGAATTCGACGCCGACGAAATGATGCGTCAGCAGGAGCTGATGCGGAAGGGCAAGTACACGCTCGAGGAGTTCCGCGACCAGTTCAAACAGATCCGCCGCATCGGCACGATGAAGCAGATCTTCGGGATGATCCCCGGCTTGGGGGGGATGCTCGACTCCAACCCCGACGTCGATCCCGAGGTCGAGATCAATCGCATCGAGGCGATGATCAATTCGATGACGCCGGACGAGCGCCGCAATCCCGACAAGATCGACCGCAGCCGCCGCAACCGCATCGCCCGCGGCAGCGGCACCGAGCCCTCGGACGTCCATCAGCTGATCAAGCAGTTCCAGGGCATGTCGGGGGTGATGCAGCAGATGGCCGGCATGGGATTAAAGGACCGCCTGCGGGCCGTTCGCGAGCTGGCGGACGCCGGCATGATGAATCCCAACGCCCAATTCGCGAAGGAAAAGCAGCGCAGCAAGCGGGGCCCGCTCGATGCCGCCAAGGCCCGCGAGAAAAAGAAGAAACAGCGGAAGGACGCCCGCAAGGCGCGAAAGAGAAACCGGTAGAGGCATGAATGACCGAAGCCTTGTAGGGTGTGACAAGGCCGCAAGGCGGCCGCCGGCACACCGTTCTGATAGTTCTGATAGTTGGTGTGCCGGCGCTCGCTTCGCGAGCTGGTCACACCCTACTGTCATTCGTGCTTTAGAAACAATCTTGTAAACTGAAGTCACAAACAATCCCGTGAGGAGTCTTTGAGTGGCCGTAAAAATTCGGATGAAGCGGCTGGGCCGCAAGCATCGCCCGTTCTTTCGGATCTGCGTGATGGACTCGCGGTCTCCCCGCGATGGAAAGGCGATCGAGGAGCTCGGCTTTTACGATCCGATGGTTCGGATCAAGAAGGACAGGGTGAAGATCAACATGGAGCGCGTCGATTACTGGCTCGGCGTGGGCGCCCAGCCGAGCGTCAACGTCGCCGCGCTGATTAAGAAGGTCCGGACGAACCGGTTTGGCGAAGCGGCCCCGCCGCCGCCAATGACCGCACCCAAGGCCCGGGCTCCCAAGCAGACCGAGGCTCCCGCCGAGGCGCCGGCCGAGGCGGCAGCCGAATAATCCAACAAAGCACGAAGCACGAATGACGAAAGAAGCACGAAGCACTAAGCACGAATTCGTGCTTCAGTCATTGGGTCATTCCTTCGTCATTCGGGCTTCGTCATTTAGAAATTCTCACTGCTGTGCGTTTCGACGTCCTGACTCTCTTTCCGGCCATCTTCGACGGCTATCTAGAGCAGAGCCTGCTGAAGCTGGCGATCGAGCGCGGACTGGTCGACGTCCGGCTGTGGAACATCCGGGATTACTCGGCGGATAAGCACCAGAAGGTCGACGATCGCCCGTTCGGCGGCGGTCCGGGGATGTTGATCTGCTGTCAGCCGGTGTTTGACTGCGTGGCTGCGGTGCAGGCCGACGCTCCGAGCCCGGGCCAGCTTGTGATGCTCACTCCGCAGGGTCGCCGGCTCGACCACGAATTGGTCACCGAGCTGGCTGCCTACGACCGGTTGTTGCTTCTCTGCGGCCGCTACGAGGGGTTCGACGAGCGGATTCGAACCGGTCTGGCGCCTCTGGAAGTTTCGGTCGGCGATTTCGTCACCAACGGGGGCGAGGTGCCGGCCATGCTGGTCATCGACACGGTGATCCGGCACGTGCCGGGCGTGTTGGGAGACGAGACGAGCTGCAAATACGACTCGTTTGCCGAGGCGGGCCTCCTCGAGCATCCGCAATACACGCGGCCGCGCGACTTTCGCGGCATGGAAGTGCCGCCCGTCCTGTTGAGCGGCAATCACGAGGAAATCTCGCGCTGGCAGGCTCAGCAGAGTCAGCGTCGGACCGAAGAAGTCCGCGGCGGAGCTCCCAGTGGGGCCACGGATCCGAAGTCACAACCCGGTTCACAGTCGATTTCACAGTCAAACAGCCCCCGGTGCGGCAAAGGTTGACGCCGGGCCGTTTTTCGCTTATTCAAGGACCTCCTCGCGCGGTCGCCTTCCAAGGACATTGAGTCATGCACAAGTTACTTCAAGCTGCAGAAACCTCCAGTTTGCGGCAGGGATCGCTCGAGTTTCAGATCGGGGACACGGTCGACGTCCACACCCGGATTCTGGAAGGGGGCAAGGAGCGGATCCAGATCTATAGCGGCGTGGTGACCGCTCGCCGCGGCCGCGGCACGAGCGAAATGTTCACCGTGCGGCGGATCGTTGCCGGCGAGGGGGTCGAGCGGAGTTTTCCAATCAATTCCCCCAAGATCGCCAGGCTGGAAGTGAAGCGCCACGGCCGCGTCCGCCGCGCCAAGCTCTATTACCTGCAAAAACGAGTCGGCAAGTCGACTCGACTCTCCGAGCGCCGCGAGAAGCAGGACGAGACGGCTGCGGAATAGCTCCCGAGCCGGCGTGTCGGCGACCCAAAGGAAGCTCCTATGAAGAGCTGGCTGCGGGGATTGCTCGGCAGGAAAGGCGAGAAGCGGGCCGCGGCCTTTCTGAAGAAGAAGGGCTTCCGGATCGTCGGTCGCGGCGTCGCCAACCGGTGCGGCGAGATCGACCTGATTGCCCTGGATGGCGATACGATCGTCTTCGTCGAGGTGCGAACTCGCGAGTCGCTCGATGCGGGGCACCCGGCCGAGTCGGTCACCGTCGAGAAACAGGCCCGGGTGACGCGGGCGGCCCTGTCGTATCTCAAGAGCAAGAACCTCTGGAACCGCCGCACCCGTTTCGACGTCGTGGCCATCATCTGGCCCGGAGGGGCGCCCGAGCCCCAGATCGAGCACTATCAGAACGCGTTCGAGGCCGTCGGGCCAGAGTCGATGCACGGCTGAGCGGCGGGCAAATCGAAGGCCGGAGTCGTATTTACCCAGGTGACGGTCCCAAGCGGAGCCTCGGCACGGGGTCAGAGCCATGAAACTCGGAATGGTTGGGTATCAAGGGTCCGGTAAGAGCGCGCTCTTTGAGCTGTTGACGGGCGTCAAACCGGACCCGGCCAAGGCCCACCTGGGGCAGTTGGGGACCGCCGTCGTGCACGACGTCCGGTTCGACCGCCTGGTGGCTCTCTTCAAGCCGAAGAAGGTCTCTCCGGCGCGGATCGAGCTGTTCGACACGCCAGGCCTCGATCGAAGCGACCACGAGGCCAACGCGCAGCGGCTGGGCGTGATCCGCGAGTCGGCGGCGCTCGTGCACGTGGTCGGCTGTTTCGGCGGAGCCGACCCGTTGGCCGACGTCCGCGCGTTTCACGACGACCTGGTTTTGGCCGATTTGCAAGTCGTATCGAACCGGTTGGGGCGGTTACGCAAGGATCTGGCCAAGCCGCGGCCCGACCGGGAACAATTACAGGCAGAAATTGCCGCTCTGGAGCCGATCGCCGCCAAATTGGAGGCCGGCGAGTCGGTCGCAGGAATGCGATTCAGCGAGCTGCAGGACAAGGCGACCAAATCCTTCTCGCTTTTGACCCGCAAGGGGCGGCTCGTCCTGCTCAACACGGCCGACGGGACCGTGGATGAGGCCCTCGTCAAGCAAATCGAGGCCGTCGGCTTGCGCTGCATCTCGGCGCCGGTCGGCCTGGAGCTCGAAGTTCAGCAGCTTCCGCCCGAAGACCGCGAGACGTTTGCCCGCGAGATGGGGCTCGGCGAGCCCTGTGCGGAGAAGGTTTTGCACGCCCTGTTCCAGGTGACGGACCAGATCACCTTCTTTACGAGCGACGAAAAAGAGGTCCACGCGTGGCTTTTGCACCGCGGCGGAACGGCTCTCGACGCGGCCGGCACGATCCACACGGATCTCGCGAGAGGCTTTATTCGGGCCGAAATCATGGCTGTCGACGACCTGGTGCGGCTCGGCTCGGAGCGCGAGGTGAAGGCCGCGGGGCTGCAGCACGTCGAGGGCAAAGACTACGTGATGCGCGACGGCGACGAGATCGTCGTCCGCTTCAGCGTCTGACCACTCCCGGCGCGTCCGCCGCCGGCGCGGGGCGCCACGAGGCGCCTCGCGAGTGCCTCTGGAGGTCGCGCACAGCGAGCACGCGTGCTCCGCGCGGCGCCTGCGAGCGCACAAATTTGGTCAGTTCTCCAATTTTTTTTCGCGCACGCGATGAATATGTCTTGATTCGTCTGGAGATTGCGTCATAAATTATTCGATCTTTATCCATCGGCAGGATCGGCGCTGTGCTGGTCTGCGGCCTTTTCGTTCTGCGTCGTCTTGACCAAATGGCGTGGGGCGGGGAGGTCTCTGAGTCGCCTACGCGTCTGGGAGGGTTTATGAATTGGAAAAGGGCAAACACCTTCTTGTGGACTGCCGTAACGTCTCACGGGACGTTTGTCTAAATGATGGAGCGATGTTGGCCGCCATGGCCCGAGGCGCGAAGCGCGCCGGCGCCAACGTGATCTCTCAAGTTCGCTACCAATTCGGGCACAATTCTCCCCCCGGCTTTACGGCAGTCGTGGTCCTCGACGAGAGCCACTGTTCCTGCCACACCTATGCCGATCTGGGGCTGGTCGCACTGGACGTCTTCACCTGCGGCAGAACCAATCCGCAAGACGTTCTGGACTACATCCGCGAGGAAATCGAGCTGGGCGACGTTGCGGTCCGGCAGATGCCTCGTTTCGTCCTGGACCCGCAAACGGAGGGCGCACTGGAAGAAGAACCAGTGGCCACTTCGACATAACCCGGACTTGTTCTCGGGTTGGCGGCTGCCATGGACACGCGTTCGCTCCACGACGGGCGGGAGGACGGTCTTGAACCGTTAGAGAGCCTTTCTCTCGACGGTATCGCCTCCTTTCGCGACCTCTTGCGCGCGATGTCCAGAACGGCATTCTCCGGCCGCCAGCTCGGTGAAGCTTTCGACGTGCTCCTGGAGATGGCCCGCGATCCGTCGTGTCGCGTGGTCCTCACCATCTCCGGAGCCATGACCGTTGCCAAGCAGGGCCGCATTTTTTGCGACCTGATCGACCGGGGCCTCGTCCAAGCCGTCGTCGCGACCGGCGCTCTCATGGCGCACGGCCTCACCGAGTCGATCGGCCTGACGCACTACCGCTTTGATCCGTCGCAGAGCGATACCGAACTCTTCGACCAGGGCTACAACCGCATCTACGACACGCTCGAGATGGAGGCCAACCTCAACGAGGTGGCGCAGCTCGTCGCGTCGGTGATGGACAAGACCGAGCCGGAAGGGGGCGTCTGGTCGTCGGCCCGAATTTGTCGTGCGCTCGGCAAACGGCTGAGCGAGCTGGCCGAGGGCCCGGGCGTGCTGCGCAGCGCCTACGAAAAGGGCGTCCCCGTCTTTATCCCAGCCTTCACCGACAGCGAGATGGGGCTCGACGTCTCGACGTGGGCCATGCACCGGGCGCTTGCGCGAAAGGGGATCGACCCGGCGACGGCCGATCACCACGCGGTCCTGCAGGCAGTTCCTCCGTTTAATCCGTTCGTCGATTTGCAGGAGTATGCCCGGCTGATCGGCGACTGCCAGACGCTGGGGATCTTTACGATCGGCGGCGGCGTGCCTCGCAACTGGGCCCAGCAGGTGGCTCCCTACTACGACATCACCAACGCCCGCCTGGGCGCAAACTTGCCCACACCGCGTTTCAAATACGGCGTGCGGATCTGCCCCGAGCCGGTCCATTGGGGCGGGCTGTCAGGCTGCACGTACTCAGAAGGCGTCAGCTGGGGCAAGTTCATGCCGCCGCAAGAAGGCGGGCGCTTCGCCGAGGTCTACGCTGACGCCACCGTGGCTTTGCCGCTGTTGATGAAAGCGGTGTTTGAAGAGCTGGGTCAGGTGCGCTAAACGGCAGTGCCGAAATTTTGAGACAATGCCGGGATACCCCTCACCCCCAACCCCTCTCCCGCAAGGGGCGAGGGGGGAAGAACGTCCGTGTTGGCGCGCCGCTCGAGCAACGAGCACTACGGAGAAATCTTCTCCCCTCTCCCCTCGCGGAAGAGGGGTCGGGGGTGAGGGGGACCCCGCCGTCGGTGCCCGCAATCGCGCAACGTCAATGGGTTCCCGAAAATGGCCTCAAAACCTGTCTCGATTGGCCTGATTCAGCTGCGTTGTACCCCTTATCCGGCCGAGAATCGCGCGCAGGCGATCACTCGGATCCGCATGGCCGCAAAAGCCGGAGCCCAGATCGTCTGCTTGCCGGAGCTGTTCACGTCGACCTACTTCTGCCAGCGGGAGGATCACGCGTTCTTTTCACTGGCCGAGCCGATTCCGGGTCCGACGACCGAGGAGCTCGGCCGCGTCGCCGCAGAGGTCGGAGTCGCGATCGTGGCGGGATTGTTCGAGAAGCGGGCCGAGGGGCTCTATCACAACACGGCCGCGGTGATCGACGCCGACGGCTCGTTCGTCGGCAAATACCGGAAGATGCATATTCCAGACGACCCGCTCTTTTACGAGAAGTTCTATTTCACGCCCGGCGATTTGGGCTTTCAGGTCTTTCCGACGCGGTTTGCCAAGGTCGGCGTGCTGATCTGTTGGGACCAGTGGTACCCCGAGGCCGCGCGCCTCACGGCGCTCCGCGGGGCCGACATCCTGTTTTATCCGACCGCGATCGGCTGGCACCCCTCTGAGAAGGCCGAGTACGGCCGCCGGCAGCACCAGAGCTGGGAAGTCATTCAGCGGTCGCACGCCGTCGCCAACGGGTGTTTTGTCGTCAGCGTCAACCGCACGGGCCATGAGCCGGACCCGGGTGGCACCGGAGACGGCATTGAGTTTTGGGGCCAGAGTTTCGTCGCCGATCCCAGCGGCGAGGTGCTGTGGCGCGGACCGGTCGACCAGCCGGCCACGCACGTCGTGTCCGTCGACCTCGGGCAGCTCGACTTCGCACGAACTCACTGGCCTTTCTTGAGGGACCGTCGGGTCGACGCCTACGGCGACATCACCCGCCGGTACATCGATTGAGCCACTTGTGTACCCTCTCCCATTCCGATGAAAGAGGGCAGGGGGTAGTGGGTGCGAGTTGTGTTGGTCGAGCCGGACCGCGCGTCATCATCGCCTTCGAATAATCACCCAGATTGCGAGGAATGCGAACGCCAGCAGTGACGATATCCCGCCAACGAGCGCGAGAAAGTAACTCAGGATGAAGAGAAACGCAGCGGTTTCGGTATAGGCTGGCTGCGGCTGAACAGCATACCAGGCGAAGGTGGCGATAAAACCGCACACCGCGGCGACGATGAGACAGACGAGGAAACACCGCTTCGCCAATCCCGCACCGGTCAGTCGTCGTCCGTTCGGCTTGTCGGTCATCGGTCGGCCCTATGAGCATCCGGACCATTCTAACCGATTGCACCAACACAACTCGCACCCACTACCCGGGTGAGAGCTCTTCTCTGACGCTTAACCACTCCTGAGTGCTGGTCGAATCGTGAAAATGCCGTCTCCTCTCGCCGAAGCGACGCCCAAGGAACTCGGTTACCGCCTTCCAGCCGAGTGGGAGCCTCACGAGGCGACTTGGCTCTCGTGGCCGCACAAAGAGGCCTCGTGGCCCGGCAAGATCGAGACGATCTTCCCGGTCTATGCCCAGATGGTGGCCGCACTGGCTCGCTCAGAGACTGTGCACATCAACGTCAATGATGACGAGATGGAGGCCAAGGCCCGGCGGTTTCTCGACGCCGCGCGGGCGTCCGGCGAGATCCGCTTTCATCGGTTTCCCACGAACGACGCCTGGTGCCGCGACCACGGGGCGATCATTCTTAAGCACCGCGGGTCGGGCAGCACAGCGGCTCCACGTCTGGCGATCGACTGGGACTACAACGCCTGGGGCAACAAATATCCGCCCCACGACCTCGACAATCTGATCCCCGCTCGCATGGCCGAGACCCTCGGACTCCCGTGCCGCCGCGGTGGGATGGTCCTCGAGGCGGGATCGATCGACAGCAACGGCGAAGGTTTGTTGCTGACGACCGAGGGATGCCTGCTCAATCCCAACCGTAACCCTGAACTCTCCCGGGCCGAGATCGAACGGCGATTACTCGACCTGCTCGGCGTGGAGAAAATACTCTGGCTGGGTGACGGTATCGTCGGGGACGACACCGACGGCCACATCGACGACCTGACCCGCTTCGTCGGCTCTCGGACGGTCGTGACGGCAGTCGAGGCGGACCCGTCGGACGCGAATTTTGCCCCGCTCCAGGAGAATCTGCGCCGGCTTCAGACGATGACCGATTTGCAGGGCCGATCCCTAGAGATCGTCCCAATCCCGATGCCGCCCCCCGTCGTGTTCGAGGGGCAGCGCCTGCCGGCGAGTTACGCGAACTTCTATATCGCCAATACGGTCGTGCTGTTGCCGACGTACAACCATCCGAACGATGAAAGCGCGAGGTCGATTTTGGCCAAACTCTTCCCAGGGCGCGAAGTCGTTGCCCTCGACTGCTCCGACTTGATCTGGGGGCTGGGCGCGTTCCACTGCCTGACGCAGCAGGTGCCGGCGGCAACCGCGTGCGCATCCCCGAGCGGCAAGCGTTAGCTTGCCGAGGCGCGCTCCGGGGGCTTACGCCCCCGGCTCAGT
>DASPSM010000802.1:0-6803 GCA_035623955.1 Planctomycetaceae bacterium | reverse complement strand
CGACCGCACAGCGGGAGGAGGCGAGCACGGCTGGCATTTCGAGCTTCGCCGCGCCGGCGGTCGACTTGAGGGGCAGCTCGAGCGACTTGCGGGTGCGAACGCCGGGCTCGCGACCTTTCCACTACGTCTGCAGAAGGCGCTCGAGCTCAGGCTCGATCAATTTCGGCCCTTCGTCGGTGACTATCAAATTGCGGCAGGAGCGGGCGCCGCCGGCACAAATCCCGAAGGGGACGTGCTGTTTGTCGGTTACGGCAGCAACGCAGCAAAACCCGGAGGCTCGCACTACGCCTACGCCACGCTTGGGGACCGCTTGCGGCAGATTGTTCCTCTTGCGGCGGAGACCTTCTTGGCGGACGACGGTGCGAAGCTTGTGTTCGAGCGCGATGCGAGCACGCAGGTCCGGCGCTTACGTTTCACCCCTGCCGGGCAGGCGCCGGCGACGTCGGAAAAGCTCGAGGCGCGACCCGCTTCCCCTGCGGCTCAGCTCGCCGACCGCGTCGACCTCTGGCGTGAAGTCGAGGTCGCATTCGAGGGGCCCGGCGCCACGCTTTCGGGCTCTCTCTACATTCCGACGTCGAAGGGGCCCCATCCGGCATTGGTCTTCGTCCACGGATCGGGCCCGCAGCTCCGGCTCGACAATTGGCCCATGGCCGATCGTTTCGCCCGGGCCGGCATCGCCTGCCTTTCGTTCGACAAGCGGGGCACCGGCAACTCGACCGGAGACTGGCAGCAAGCCGGCTTTGGCGTGCTGGCTGACGACGTTGTCGCGGCAGTCGAGTATCTGCGCGGGCGCCCGGAGATCCGTCCCGACGCCATCGGCCTGTGGGGCGTCAGCCAGGCGGGGTGGGTGATTCCCATCGCGGCCAACAAATCCGCTCACATCGCATTTTGTATCCCGGTTTCGGGCGGAGCAGTCTCGCCAGCAGAGCAAGAGCTTTGGCGCCGCACCCAGTATCTGCAGTTTTTCGGATGCGACCGGCGGCTTGTCGAGGCGATGCGTCGCGGCGTCGCGCTGCACTTTCAATGGGAGCAGCTCTACAAGGCGGGGAAATTTCCCATCCCGCCTCTGTTCGAGACGGAGCCGCTCGACCTGGACCTCGATGCCCCCGCCATCATTCGCCGCGTGCGTCAACCCGTGCTCGCGATCTTCGGAGAGTCGGACGTGCTCACTCCGCCGAGGGAGAGCGCGGCGATCTGGGCGAACGAACTACATGCGGGGGGTAATCGCGATTACTCCGTGCGGATCTTCCGCCATGCGACGCATGGGCTGGTCGTGTCGGACCGCCCGTTGGAAGTTCTGCCCGAATCGAGACTGGCGCCCGGCTATGTGAAAACCATGATCGACTGGATCGCCCAGCACACTGGCGGCGACAAGGCTCAGGGCGCGACCGACAGCAACCGCGCCCAAGCTGCCGCGAACTTTGCACTCGACATCGCCGCTGGCACTCCCGACATCGTCGAGTCGCGCGGCATGCAGCAGCTCCCCTGGTACGGATCGGCCCCGGTGCAGGTCACGTTGTTGCTCGCGGGCACGCTCGGCACGGTGTGGACCATGACGATCTGGCCGGCCGCGTGGGCAATTCGGAAATTCCGCCGAATGCCGCGTCGGGGCGCGCCCAAGCGCAACACGGTCGTCATGGGTTGGGCAGTGAATTTCGGGGCGCTCTTAATGAGCGAAGCGCTCTTGGCAATCATGCGTTTTTTGGGAGACGCGTCACCCAGCGCGTATTACCGATCGACCGAAATCGACCTGTGGATTCTGGCGGGGCTCACGCTGGCGATCGGATATTCCGCGGTGGTGCTCGTTCGCTCGTGCATCAAAGGGATCGGAAGCCGGGGCCGCACCCGCTTAGAGGGGGCATCCGCGTGGGTTTTTGCCTCGACAGCCTGCGTCTGGACGGTGTTCTTTGTCTACTGGACCTGGGGGCCGCTGCTGAGCTGAGCAAGCGTTTGGCAGCGCTGATCGGTCCTTTTAGCGGCGGATGAACTCAGGTTTTTTGACAGCCCTCCGCGCATCTGCTAAAAGAGCCCCGTCTGAAAACACGGAGGTTTTCGATGCGCGTCTTCGGGATCATCCCAGCCCGGCTGCAGTCGTCGCGGTTGCCGCGGAAATTGCTGTTGGCCGACACAGGGAAACCCCTGTTGCAATACACCTGGGAGCAGGCGTGCCGCGCCAAATCGCTGGCCGAAGTGATCGTCGCCACCGATAGCCCCGAAATCGCCGCCGTCGTGAAGAGGTTTGGCGGCCGCGCGGAGATGACGGGCGAGCACCCCAGCGGCACCGATCGCGTCGCCGAAGTCGTCCGCCGCAGCTGTCGCGACGCTCACATCGTCGTCAACATCCAGGGGGACGAGCCGGAGATCGATCCCGCACACATCGATCTGCTCGTCAAGACGCTTGTCGAACATTCGGGGGTCGAAATGTCGACGCTGGCCACGCCGATCACCAGCCGCCGCGAGCTCGACGACCATTCGTGCAACAAGGTGGTCTGCGCCAGCGACGGCCGGGCGCTGTATTTCAGCCGATCGACGATTCCGTTCGTCCGCGACGCCGTCTGGGACGAGTTGCTGCAGACGAATTCGCCTTGGCTATTACACTTGGGATTGTACGCGTATCGGGTTGAGTTCTTGCTCGAACTGACCAAACTGCCGCCGTCCAAGCTGGAGAAGCTGGAAAAGCTCGAGCAGCTCCGCGTGCTGGAGATGGGGGCCCGAATTCAGGTCGCGGTGGTTGAACAACGCTCGGTTGGCATCGATACGCCCGAGGACTATGCTCGGTTTGTGGAACGCGTCAACAGACGCGCGGCGGCCTAGCCGCGATTGGTTCGTAGAATTGAGAGGGACGGTGGCACTGGCGGCTTGGCCGCCAGTGTTTCTTTTGAACCAGCGTTGTTTTTGAACGAGTGCTGTTTTTGTTTCGCTTACTGGCAAACACTTCCGGGGGCCACGCGTGACGACCAAGCACATCTTTGTAACCGGGGGCGTCGTGAGCAGTCTGGGCAAGGGGCTCACCTCGGCGTCGATTGGCCTCTTGCTCGAACGCCGGGGACTCCGCGTTCGAATGCAGAAGCTCGACCCGTACATCAACGTCGATCCGGGCACGATGAGCCCGTATCAGCACGGCGAAGTCTACGTGCTCGACGACGGGTCCGAGACCGATCTCGACCTGGGGCACTACGAACGCTTCACCAACAGCCCCCTGTCTCGTGAATCGAACTACACTACCGGCCAGATTTACTTGAGCGTGATCGAGAAAGAACGCCGCGGCGAATACCTCGGCCGCACTGTGCAGGTTGTCCCGCACGTCACCGACGAGATCAAGTCGGCGATTCTCAACCTCGACAAGCTGGGCGTCGACGTCGTGATCACCGAGCTGGGGGGGACGGTCGGCGACATCGAAGGGCTCCCTTTCCTCGAGGCGATCCGCCAGATTCCGCTCGACATCGGCAAGCAGAATTGCCTGTTCGTGCACCTGACGCTCGTCCCCTATTTGAAGGCAGCCCGCGAGGCGAAAACCAAACCGACGCAGCACAGCGTCGGGCAGCTGCGGCAGATCGGTATTCAGCCCGACATCCTGATCGTGCGAACCGAGCGCCCGCTGGGGCGCGAGAACTGCGAGAAGATCGCCCTGTTCTGCAACGTCGAGCCCAAGGCCGTCATCGAAGAGATGGACAAGGAATTCTCCATCTACGAGGTGCCGCTGGGACTGGCCGAACACCATCTCGACGATTTGATTGTGCAGAAGCTGGCCCTCAACTGCGGACCCCTGCGAATGGACGACTGGCAGGGGCTGATGCGCCGGATCCGGCACCCCGAGCAGGAAGTGACGGTCGCCGTCGTCGGCAAATACATCGACCACCGCGACGCGTACAAATCGATCTACGAGGCGCTTGACCACGCGGGCTTCGCGCATTCGGCCCGCGTGTTGGTGAAGCGGATCGAAGCGGAGGAACTCGAGACGCAGGATCCGGAGCTGCTGTTGTCCGGCGTCGACGGAGTCCTTGTGCCCGGCGGCTTCGGCATGCGGGGCGTCGAAGGCAAGGTGCAGGCCTGCCGCTTCGCCCGCGACCACCAGGTCCCTTATTTCGGCATCTGCTTAGGGATGCAATGCGCGGTGATTGAATTCGCGCGGAGCGTGCTGCAGCTCTCTGGCGCCAATAGCACCGAATTCGAACCGTCTACGCCCCACCCGGTGATCTGCATGCTGGAAGAGCAGAAAAAGGTGACGCACAAGGGGGGCACAATGCGGCTGGGGGCTCAACCCTGCGTGCTAGAAGAGGGCTCGAGAGCGGCCGCCTGCTACGGCGACCACCTGATCCGCGAGCGACACCGCCATCGCTACGAGTTCAATCCGGAGTATCAGAGCGATTTCGAGGCAGCCGGCTTCGTCGTCACGGGCGTCAACCCCGAGCTCAAGCTGGCCGAGATCGTCGAGATCCCCGACCATCCCTGGTTCGTCGCTGTCCAGTTCCATCCCGAATTCAAATCCAAGCCGCAGCAGCCGCATCCGCTGTTCTTCGGCTTCATCGAGGCGGCCATCAACCGCCACCAATCGCGCGTGACGGTGACGGCCTGAGTAGGTCCCGCCTGCCGGGCGGGACCTGCTTTCAGTGTCGCCGTGCGCTTCGCCCCCCAAGAGGTCCCGCCCGGCAGGCGGGACCTACAATGCGCGATGATGTCCTCCCCGCGGCGGTTCGGCATTCTCAATATCAACAAACCCGCCAGCGTCACGTCGCGGCGCGTGGTCGACCGCGTCGTCGAGTTGGTGTGGCCGGACAAGGCCGGGCATGCGGGGACGCTCGACCCGCTGGCGACCGGCGTGCTGGTCGTTTGCGTCGGCAAGGCGACCCGTTTGATCGAACTGGTGCAAGAGCAGCCGAAGTCGTATCAGGCGACGTTCTTGCTCGGCCGGCAGAGCGATACCGACGACGTGACCGGCACGGTGACGGAGGTCGCCGGCGCGCCTGTGATCGCGCGCGTGGAAATCGAGAGCCGGCTGCCGGCGTTCGTCGGCCGCATTGAGCAGGTGCCCCCCAGTTATTCCGCCGTGCATGTCGAGGGCCGACGAGCCCACGAACTGGCCCGCGCCGGGCAAAGCGTCGAACTGACGCCCCGGATCGTTGAAGTGTTTCACCTGGAGATTACTCGCTTCACGTATCCCGAACTCGAACTGGACATCAACTGCGGCTCGGGCACTTACGTCCGGGCGATTGGCCGCGATATCGGGCGAGCCCTCGGCAGCGGTGCCGTCATGTCAGCCCTGGTGCGGACACGCGTTGGACCGTACCGGGTCGAGGACGCGATTCCATTCGACCAGTTGACGCACGCGACGCTCAACCGCTCGCTGCTTGATCCGAGGACAGCAATCGCCGGGGTGCCGAATCGCGTGGCGAACGCCGAGGAAACAGAACTGTTGCGCGCAGGCCGGGGGATTCCGATCGGCGCTTGTACGATCGCGGAGGGCGCCTCGGGCAAATCGGTGGCGATCGTCGACGAAGCGGGCGCGCTGTTATCGCTGGCCCGCCTCGACGTGGACACGAACTCTTTGCGTCCCTACCGCGTGTTCATCGACTGAGCGACTACGTCATCGCGTGATCGAATCGGCCTTGGCGGCCTTCTTGTCGCCCATCAGTTCGGGGACCGCGGTCTTGATTTCGTCGATCGCCGTCGTCACAGTGGCCACTCGACCCTCGCGATCGACGAGGATCATCACGGGCGGCACGATGATGCCGAACGCCGTCGCCGGACCGCTTTCCGTGCCGCCGGGCTCGAAGACCTGCGGCCACGTGACGTTGTGCTGCCGGAGATAAGGGCCCACGGGCGCGGCGGTCACATCGAGGTTCACGCCGACAATCTCGAACCCCTTGTTGCGATAGCGATCATAAAACGCCTGCAGCACGGGGACGTCTTGCGTGCAGGCCTGACACCAGGTCGACCAGTAGACGACGAGCAGCACCCTGCCGGCATAGTCTTTGGCGTTGATCTTGCCTCCGTCGAGCGACGGCCCCGAGAAAGCGAACGGCTTTCCCTTCAGGTCGATGCGCTGCAGGGCTCCCGCTGCGCGACGGCCGGGCTTCGTCTCCGGATGAGCGCCCGCCAGCTCGTTGTACCATTTCTTGGCCTCGGGGATCTGGCCAGCGAATTCGTTGGCGATGGCCAGTTGCAGCAAGGCTTCGGGCGCGTCTTCCGCGGTGGGGAAGTCTTTCGTGAACTTCTCCAGCTGTTCGCGCCACCACTTCTGGATGTCTTGCTGCTTGGCGTTGCTCGTCGCCGCCTTTTGCTGGGTCGTGTAGTCGGCAAGCAATCGGCGGTAGGCGATGTACGGAATCAGAGGCGACTTGCCGTTCGAATCTTTCAGTTCGGACTCAAGCGATTTCAGACGGTCGAGCCCGGCGGGGAACGCGCCGATCTGCACGGCCGAGGCGATGCTGTCGATCATCTGCCGCATCCACTGATTGCGCTCGTCGTCGGTCTTCGACATGCTGACCAGCCGCGAGAGCAGATCGGCCCGCTGCGAGTTGTAGGAGGCGAGCGCCGTCGCCGAGGCAGTGGGGAGCGGGGCCTTTTGATCGAGGTCCTGTAGCGCCGTGAGGATCTTCTGAGTCTCGGGGGAGGGGGCCGGCGTATCAGGAGTCGTGGTAGTGGCGCCAGCCGCTGCGAGAGTCGGCTGCATCAGCGCACCCCCGGCCATGACCTGCGCATTTTGCCCCTCGATCGGCTGAGGAATCTGAGTCAGCTTCCAGACGTCGCCGATGCGGACCAACTCGCCCACCTGTACGAGGCCGGTCTTCCCTTGTGATTCG
>DASPSM010000797.1:0-7935 GCA_035623955.1 Planctomycetaceae bacterium | reverse complement strand
GGCCACAACCTGGCCATGTCCACGCTCCAATGGACGCCGGCTGAAGGCTTTCATCTCGGCTCCTTCCCAACGAATCAGTTGCGCGACAGGTGCGGCGTGATTCATCCTCGACTGGTGCATCCTTCCTTTTACGATCCACTGAAGCTCTGGCCCTCGAAGGCGGGAATCGAATACCTCCTGCCAATCTTCTCCAACGCCGTCGGCCCGGAAGACCTCGAACACCTTCGCGGCTCCCTGTTCCGGCCAGGAAACCTGACCATTCCCTATCACAGCATCAACGTTGACATCGCAAAGCAGACGCGCTGGCTCGACCAGAGTCAGTGATGCGACGGGCTGCGGCGCCAAAAGCATCGCAATTTGCAATGGTCGTGCCGCAAGTTGCACGTTGAGTCGATCCCAAGGATCCCCGCAAACACGTGCCTCAAGGTTCCGTTGTAGACGCAGGGGCAATGGGCGCGTCGTTTGCGGTCCCGGTGGCGGAGTAAACTTCCGCAACGTTCGCGCGCGGCGCCGCCATTTTCTTTGGAGAGAGATTCCCGTATGTCCGCGGAAACTAAAACCAAACAGTCCATCACGCTCGAAGTTGACGCACCGCTGTTGAAGCGAATCGAAGCAGCGATTCAACATGTACCCCCAGGCTGGACAATTAATCGCGTGTTTGAGGTGGGCGCCACCGAATTGATTCAGAATCTCGAACAACGATGGAACAAAGGAAAACCGTTCGTGCCGGTTTGATCAGCCCCGCCGCTTTCGGCCCTGACCGTCGCAACGATCGCCAGCCGTTGCCTCGGAAAGCGGACCGCTATCGCCGATAATGGCCCGGACCATGCCCTGGCGCAGGCAACTGCTCGCCAAAGGGAGCTCGCCTCGATTCGGGCCTAAGTGACAATTGTGACCGCAAGGATCTGGCTCGTGTGGTTCCTCCCCACACTGATCGTCGCCACGACTGTCGTGCTTTCAATTCCCATCGGCTTCTGCCTGGCCTGGATTGCCGACGGCCGATACCGCGCACCGCGCTGGCTCGCATGGCTGGAGCGGCGACTCAACACCGGTCCTCAGGACTGGAAGACGTACGCCACGTCCATGCTGTTGTTCAATACGGTCATGTTCGTCTTCGGGTTTGTCGCACTCGCACTGCAGCCCGTGCTGCCGCTCAATCCCGACGGCAAACAAATGCTCGGACCCACGACCATCTTTCATACGGCCTGTTCGTTCCTGACGAACACCGACCTGCAGCATTACTACGGAGAAGTGCACCTCTCCTACTTCAGCCAGACCGTCGTAGTTGGCTGGTACATGTTCGTCTCGGCCAGCGTCGGCTTTTGCTCGCTGGCCGCGATTACTCGGGCTCTCCGCAGCGACCTGCACATGGGGAACTATTACCTCGATATGTGGCGGATCGTGGCATATGTGTTCTTCCCGGCAAGCGTCATTATGGGCATCGTCCTGGTGGCCGACGGAACTCCGATGACATTGGAGAAGTCTCTGCCGGTTTCGACGCTCGAGCCTGGCGCCCTAGGAACAGGCCCAGCCGGACGGCCGCTCCCGCAAGTGATTGCTCGCGGTCCCGTGGCCGCGTTAATGCCGATCAAACATTTGGGGACCAACGGGGGCGGTTTTTTCGGAGCCAACTCCGCACATCCTTTCGAGAATCCCAGCGCCTGGTCCAACTTCCTGTCATCCGTCAACATCCTGATCTTTCCATTCTCGCTGGTCGTGATGTTCGGAAGGATGCTGCGCAATCTCCGGCATGCGGCTGTCATCTACAGCGTGATGCTGCTGATGTTCGTGGGAATGATCGCCTGGGGGCTGTATTGGGATGCGATCCAACCTAATCCGGCCTTGACCGCTCATCCTGCCCGCACGTTAGTCCTCCGTAAGCCCCATCGCCACGCTATCGAAAAAGCCGTGCCCCCATTGGTGGGACTCCCGGTCGAACAAGACCTGGGCAACCTGGAAGGTAAAGAACTGCGGTTCGGCCCTGCGGCGGGGGCCACATTCGCCGCCGTCACGACCGCCGCAACCTGCGGCTCGGTCGATTGTGCGCACGACAGTTTGAATCCGCTTGCCGGCCTTTCGCCCTTTTTCGGCCTTTGGATCAACTGTGTCTTCGGCGGCAAGGGAGTCGGGATGATCAACATGCTGATTTTTGTGATCATCACGGTCTTTTTGGCCGGGCTCCTTGTCGGGCGGACTCCGGAATATCTCGGGAAAAAGGTCGAGGCCCGGGAGCTCAAACTGGCGGTGCTCGCGCTCCTGGTGCATCCGATGCTCATTCTCGGCTGCACGGGACTCTTTGCCGCAGTTGGATGGGGAGCCAAATCCACCGCCAATCCCGGTGCGCACGGTCTCTCTGAGGTTCTCTACGAATTCAGTTCCGCATCGGCCAATAACGGATCTGAGTTCGGCGGCCTGCAAGAGACATGGGGGTTCAACAAGCCGCAGGACAACCCCACTCCGCCCGCGCGCTATAGCCCCCAGTGGGACATTGGCACCGGCCTTGTGATGCTGTTTGGCCGGTTTTTGCCGATCATCGCCCCGCTTGCCTTTGCTGCGGGCCTCGCGAAAAAGAAGCCGACCCCACGCACGTTGGGGACACTGCGGACCGACACAGTTACGTTTGGCTGTTTTCTGCTGGGTGTCATTTTGCTCATCGGCGCACTCTTGTTTTTGCCGGCCGCAATGCTGGGTCCGGTCGCGGAGCACTACGGACCCATCCCCTTTGGGCGGTAGCGGTCTTTCGTTTGGGGCGACGTGCCAGCAATTCGAAGCTTGGCACGGTCGAGAGATTGAGTTTCGACGTCGGGTAGGACTGTGGATTCGACCGCTGCCGCGCATTCGACCGAAGAGCTAAAGGCGCATCGCCGCGCGAGTCGGCGGCACGGGCTATTCGCTCGGGGCCCGGCCTGGGGCGCGCTCAAACAGTCACTCGTCATGCTCCGTCCCGACATCCAGTGGCGAAACCCGGTCATGTTTGTCGTTGAGGTAAGTGCCGTCCTGACCTTGATCTCGACCATCGCGGCTCTCCGCGGAGTCGAGAGCCAGGCCCCCGTTGGATATCTCATCACGCTGGACATTACTCTCTGGCTGACAGTGATCTTTGCCAACTTTGCCGAAGCGCTGGCGGAAGCGCGCGGTAAGGCCCAGGCCGAGGCTTTGCGTAAGACGCGGCGCGAAACACCAGCCTCTCGGCGGCTCCCGAATGGCGAAATCGAGGAGACGGTCTCGACCGACTTGCGGAGCGGCGACGAGGTCATTGTTCGTGTTGGCGAGCTGATCCCGGGCGACGGGGAAATCATCGAGGGAATCGCTTCCGTCGATGAGTCGGCGATCACAGGAGAATCAGCCCCCGTGATACGCGAGGCCGGCGGCGACCGCTCAGGTGTCACCGGAGGCACAAAAGTTCTCTCCGACCAAATCGTCGTCCGAATTACAGCCGATCCCGGAGCCTCATTCCTCGATCGGATGATCGCTCTGGTCGAAGGGGCCCGTCGGCAGCGAACTCCTAACGAGATCGCACTGGCGCTGATCCTCGCCGCGTTCACTCTCGTCTTTTTGCTCGTCACGGCCGCGTTGTGGCCGATGGCCGAGTTCACAGAAGAATACATGACCGAATACCTCGGCGAGTCGGAGCCCTTGAAAAGTCTGGGCACCGATGTGCCCACCCTCGTCGCGCTGCTCGTCTGCCTGATTCCTACGACGATCGGGGCCCTGCTGGCGGCGATCGGCATCGCGGGAATGGACCGCGCCCTGCGCGCTAATCTCATGGCCAAGAGTGGAAAAGCGGTTGAGGCGGCAGGCGACATCGACACGGTGCTGCTGGACAAAACGGGCACAATCACCGTCGGCAATCGGCGAGCAACCCAATTCATCCCGCTCGGCGAATGCAGCCGCGAGCAATTGGGGGAGCTGGCAACTCTGGCCTCGGTCGGGGATCAAACGCCCGAAGGCAAGAGCATCGTCGAGCTGTTTCGGAGCAGTTCCGCCGGCACAGGGACCCAAGCTGGAGCCGACCCTCCGATCGGTTCTCGCGTGGTCCCATTCAGTGCGGAGACGCGGATGAGCGGCATCGATCTGACCGCCGGAAAGCGCGTGAGAAAAGGTTCGGTCGAGGCCGTGGCCGAGCACGTCCGTAAGCTTGGAGGAAACCTGCCAGCGGGGACCAGAGAGCATGTTGATGCGATCTGCGCTGGCGGCGCGACCCCGCTTCTTGTTTGCGACGGAAGCCAGATTGCCGGCTTGGTCGTGCTCGAGGACGTGCTGAAGCCGGGGATCCGCGACCGCTTGGAGCGGCTCCGCCGGATGGGCGTGCGGACGGTAATGATTACCGGCGACAACGCGCTGACGGCGAAAGCCATTGCGCAGCGTGCTGGAATCGACGATTTCGTCGCCCAGGCCACGCCGGAGGCAAAGCTCAGCTACATTCGCCAGGAACAAATGAAAGGCAAGCTTGTCGGGATGGTGGGGGACGGAACCAACGATGCGCCGGCTTTGGCGCAGGCTGACGTCGGCCTGGCGATGAACTCGGGCACGCAGGCAGCGAAGGAAGCCGGCAACATGGTGGATCTCGAAAACGATCCCACCAAGCTGATTCAAGTCGTCGAGATGGGAAAGCAGTTGTTGATTACGCGGGGCGCCTTGACCACATTCTCCCTGGCGAATGACCTTGCCAAATACTTTGCCATCGTGCCGGCTATGTTCGCCGCCAACCTGCCCTGGTTGAAGGTCGTTGACGTGATGAACCTCCACACCGCGACTTCCGCGATTTTGTCGGCCGTCATCTTCAATGCCCTGATTATCCCGGCGCTGATCCCGATTGCTCTTAAGGGCGTTAGATACCAGCCCGTTGGAGCGGATGCCCTGTTGCGTCGCAATCTACTCATCTGGGGGCTTGGCGGCATCCTCGTTCCCTTCGTTGGGATCAAGCTTTTGGACTGGCTCGTGGTCGGGCCATTCTTGTCCTTCGAATGAAACGCGGTCATTTCCGAAAGAGGCGCTGTCCCGAGCGGGTGCGAGGGTGCCTCGGCGGGCCGCGTTGGCTCCATTCACTCGGAGGCAGTAAGGCGAGGCTCACTAATTGAACGATCAACGAGGACGATTCTCTCCCGTCCGCTGATTGGCCCGAACGTGCTTGTGACACTCGACGCAGTTCATGGTGAGCTGCAGGTAGGCCAGAGTCGCGCCTTCGAGATTCTTGGCCTTGGACTGCGTAATCAACTGCTTGCACGCATTGACGAATTCGGTCGTGTCTTGCTTGTATTGTGGCCCCGTTTGGCCAACGCTCCACTCGGTGGCTTTGCTCATCACAAGCATCCGCGCGCCTCCGGCTTCGATCAGGTCCCAGTTCTCGGTTGCCAGCCCCTCAATGACGTTTTGAGAATTGGTCAGCTTGGAACGCATGAAGAGCTTGACCTTGTCCCGCAGGCTATCCTTTTCTTGGGCCGAACCGCCCCCGAACAATAGCGCTCCGGATACCCCCAACAACGATATTCCCACGATTACGACGACGATTTTGAATCGAGCTGTTTTCATCCTCTGGGTTCCTGTTAGAAACATGGGCCTTCAACAAGCTGGCAAGTGTTAGCTCACAATCGCAGCGGCTGTCACCACGGGCTCACTTCGCAAACGTCGTTGCGGGAATCTTTATCACGCCCAGGTCGGTCGTCTCATTCGGCTTGACCGTGACTTTGATGGATTTCTTTTGCGGCCCAAAGAGCCACTCCGAGCGCTCCTGCCAGACCATAAAATTGTGCGTTCCCGCGGGAATTTTTTCGATGGTGAATTTGCCCTCCTTGTCGGAGACGGCGGCGTAGGGGTGGTCGATGATCAGCCAATAGGCCCGCATCCAGGTGTGGATGTCGCAATTGACGCGCGACGGAGTCCGCTCGGGGAGCGCGAATTTCCATTTGACGGATCCGGAGCGGTCGTTGCCTGGAATCGTCTGGTTCTGGTTGTCGTTGCGGATCGGAAAGACGTGCGTGTTATGCGCGATCGGGTCACCCGAGAGAATCGCCACATCCTGATCGGTGCGAACGATCAGGGCATGCGGGGTAAAGCGGCAGCCCTTTTGATCGAACTTGACGACCGGCTCTTTGCTCGCCTTGAGGTCTGGATGGATGTCGCTCGGGGCCTTCGCGAGATAGATAAAGACGTTGGCGATCCCCTTGCTTGTCGGGTCGACGATCAGCGAATCGTCAGGAACCCCGTCCTTCGCGCAAACCGCGGCGTCTTTCGCGCTCGTATCGCCGGCCTTCACCAGCGCGTCGAGCTTGATCGGGTCGCCGTCCAGCACAAACTGGCCTGTGACCGTGCCGTACTCCTGAGCGCGCACTGTTGCCGGAAGCAGACCCAGCGATAAACAAACGGCGGCAGCAACTACTGGAAAGCGCCTTGGAAGCGTCTTCATCATTCAACTCCTGAAGTTAAGGGTGCAAGTCTGATTTTGTTGACGTCTGTGCGATCCGATCGTCGCGGTGTCACTGCGAGGATCGACAAAACGGACAGGCGGCGGCATCGCGCGAGGGGCCGATCGAGAAGGCGGCCACTCCCCGATAAACCGAGAGTGCCCCCGTCAGAACGACGCAGTAGGCGGCCAACCGAAACAAGCGGCGCCGGCTGCCGAGGTTGACGAGCCGTCCGCTCAAGCCGGCGAGGGCCATCATCGGGATCGTTCCCGCGCCGAAAACTGCCATCGTTGCCAATCCCCTCCCGACATCAGCGGTGGCGGCAGCCAGCGCGAGGTAGGCATAGACGAGTCCGCAGGGAAGAAATCCAGTGGCGACGCCCGCCAGAAAGACGCGCGACGTTTTCGGCGATCGCAGCAAACCGCCGAAATGCGAAAACGCACCGCAGGAGGTCGTTGCGCCGCGAGAAAAGTGAAACCGCGGCAGCACATTCGCGGCCGACAGGCCCTGAACGATCAGCAGCACTCCGGCGACAACGCAAAGCACGGCTTGCGTCTGTCCGAACGTCGAACCGCGGCCGACAAGCCGCAGTCCGCCATAGGCGGCGATGGTCCCCGCGCACGAATACGTGAAAATACGGCCGAAGCTATAGGCAAGCTGGCGCGAGAGGGCCGACGCCCACGGCCGAGTGCCCAATCCGATTGTGAGCGCAAAGGGCCCACACATTCCCAGGCAATGCGACGAACCGAGCAGCCCGCCCAGGGCAATCAGTGGAAGGTCCGTCATCCCCCCACCTCCGACAGGATTTCGACTTTTTCAGGGGCGGAAGTGTGGGACGCCGGCAGCATCCCGCGACTCGACCGCTGGAGGTCCGCGACCGGCTGCGAGACACCATCAGTGCCGAGATGCCTTTGCCGCCTTGCATCGAGCTGACCGCTGCCGCTCTCAAAGCGCGTCAGCCGCAGTGACGTGCCCACCACGCAGGCGCTACTAACCACCATGCAGAGCGCAGCGACAATGGGATTGAGCGCGCCTGTCAGTGCCAGACCTACGCCGACGCAGTTGTAGACGAACGCCCAGAAGAGGTTAAAGCGAATCGTGCGCACGGTCGCAGCCGCCAAGTCGAAGAGCCAGGGGATCCGCCCAAGGTCGTTGCTCATCAGGCAGACGTCGGCGGAATCGCGCGAGACATCGGTGCCGCAACCCAGAGCGATTCCGACATCGGCGAGGGCTAGCGCGGGAGCGTCGTTGACGCCATCGCCGACCATTGCAGCGGGACCGATCGCCTGCTGCGTCGCGCGGATGTGTTCGAGTTTCTGCTCAGGAAGCAATCCGGCCAGAACGGCGACGTGGAGGTCTCGTTCGAGCTGCCGGCCCCGCTCGAGGTGATCTCCCGTGAGCACGGCACAATCGAGTCCGCGTCGGTGGCAGTCGAGGAGGAATTCAGCCGAACCCGGCCGCAGCGTCTCGGCGAAGACAAACAGTCCCTGCGCCTGGACATCCCATCCGACTAGAGCGACAGGAGAGCCGG
>DASPSM010000765.1:0-2478 GCA_035623955.1 Planctomycetaceae bacterium | reverse complement strand
AGCGTCCAGCAGAGCGCGGCGGCGGGCGCGCGTCCGCCGCTCCAATCCCGCCACGAATTCGAGCGCGCCCGGAGTCAGGACGCGCGAGAATTCGGCACGGACAGGACCGAGGATTTCCACTCCAGCGATAGTCGGACAGGCTTCGGCGGCGGACATCGTTTCTCCCGGACTTGCGACCGCGGCGAGAGAGCCCTCTCTAGTCGCGTCGCGGAGGTTTAGGCCACTTTAGAGGGGGCGTCGATCATTGCAAACGGTAATGATTTCAATAGAGACCATTGGCCCTATTGATACAATGCAGGCTATTAACGATTCCTATGAACAGAAATCGGCCGTCAAATTAGGAACCCGCATGGTGTCGACGCTGCCAAACCCGCACTATTACAAGAACAACCGGCTGCAGCAGCTTCGCGGCTTTTGCGCCGCGGCCCAGGCGGAGAGCATCTCGCGAGCGGCCGACAAACTGTTTCTCAGCCAGCCCAGCGTCAGCCTGCAAATCCAGGCGCTGGAGCGCGAGTTCAAGGCCACGCTGTTTGAGCGTCGCGGGCCCAAAATCTCGCTCACTCCGGATGGAAAAACCCTCTACGAGCTGGCCGCACCGCTCGTCGAGGAAGTCGACCGGCTGCACGACACGTTTGCGGCGCGGCGCGGCGGCGTCACGTCGGGCCGTCTCGACATCGCCGCGGGCGAATCGACGACGCTCTACTTGCTGCCGCGATTCGTGCAGAAGTTCGCCGAGCAGTATCCGGGAATCGAGCTCAAGCTGCACAACGTGACGGGCCGCGACGGACTGTCGATGGTCCGCCGCGACGAAGTCGATTTCGCCGTCGGCTCGATGATCGAGCCTCGCGAAGATGTCGAATACCAGCCGATGTTCACCTACGAGCCGATGCTGATCGTCGGCCTCAACCATCCCCTGGCGAAACGCCGGCGGGTCACGCTCAAGGAAGTCGCGGCTTATCCGCTGATTTTGCCGCCGCGACACCTGACGACTTGGGGCGTGGTCGACTACGCGTTCGGCCGGCACAATCTCAGCTACCGGGTGAAGCTGGAAGCCGGCGGATGGGAGGTGATCAAGAAATACGTCGCCTTGGGAATGGGGATTTCGATCGTCACGAGCATCTGCCTGACCGGCGACGAAAACCTCGCCGTGCTGCCCCTCTCGCGGTATTTCCCCAAGCGAACATACGGCCTCGTGATTCGCAAAGGGAAGTTCCTGTCTCCCGCGGCCCAACGCTTCGTCGCGCTGATGCAACAGGCCGCCCCGCGCCACTTGCCCGAGGCGGAGGCGCACCAGCCAGTCAAAAGACGAAGAAACAGCGCTTCTGTCCGCCCGCATCGAGCTCACAGGCGATAGCTACGCTTCGCCGCGATGTGCAGTGTCGGCTGCGTCTTGGCTCCCTTCGCTGCGGAACCACTCTTCCATTTCCGCTTCATGAGTCGGCGTGGGAGCGGCGGCGGACGCAGGGCGGACGCGTCGCAGACGCAGCCACGCGGCCGAAAATCCAATCGCCACAAAGACAATGGCGACCACCCACAGCCAGTTCCAGTCCGTGCGCGCAACCAGCGGAGCGGGAGCCGCGGACGCCACGCGCTGCATGCGGCCGACGAGCAGCGGCGCAATCCGGTTTCGATTGAACGCCTGGTAGCCCAGGTTCTTGAGGAAATAGCCGACGAAGACTCCCTCCTGGTGCTGGCCATCGCCCAGCTTCATCTCCGCCGGCAACTCGCTGAAGACCGCCACGTACAGGGCGTTCGATTGATCGGTCCAGCCCCACGCTTCGTAGACGTGTTTGACTCCGGCCGAGTTCTCGTGGGCGTCCCAGTCGAGAATCCGCAAAATGTGCAGCCGCAGGCGGAGCAGCCGACCTCGGTATTTGTCGGGCTCCTCGATCAGCCGCTGGTAAGCAACGTTGCGAGCGGCCCGGCGATCCATCTCGGCAAACGTCTGGGCTCGGGCCCATTTCATGCACCGCCAATAGGCTGACATCTCTTCCGGAGCCAGGACCGTCTTGTCGGAGACCGCCTCGAAGAGCTTCGCGGACTTCTCCCATTCGGCCTTGTCGAGATCGGTCGCTGCGGGGACGACGAATTCGATATCGGAGGACCCGGAACCCGTCCGAGTCTTCTCTGTCGCGGGACCGGCCTGCGCCAGCGCGCCCTCCCAGCCGCGATCGTCCGACGCGGCCGGCTTCCCAGAGTCGCTTTCGAGCCACTTCCAGGATTGCGGCTTGCTGGCCCACGAGTAGATCAGGCCCAGGACGATCAGCAGGGTGCCCATCCGCAAGAGCGCGGACGTCGGGTCGGAGGCAAACGGACCGAAGGCTCGAATTCGACGGCGGCGGCGCATCGGTCGGCTCACTTGGCGCGATCGGTCCCGGACATTTCGACAAAGCTGATCTTACGCAGTTGCTGCCCGTCGGCTGTTTTCTGTCGCGTGCAGACGTCGATCACTTTCATCAGCTCTTCGTAGCGCAAGTC
>DASPSM010000761.1:0-12404 GCA_035623955.1 Planctomycetaceae bacterium | reverse complement strand
CATCGAATCGGCCGGTCCGTCGACCCCCGTGAAGGTAGCCGGCCTGGACAGCATGCCCGGCGCCGGCGACCGCTTCTGGGTGATGCATGATATCGAGCAAGCGCGGGCAATGGCCCAAAAGCGCCGGGATCGCGGCCGGGCAGCCGTCCTCAGCGGCCGCGAGCGGCCCCGCTCGATGGAAGACATTCTGTCGGCTGCCCGCGAAGGAAAGGTGCAGGACCTGCCGCTGATCATCAAGGCCGACACGCAAGGCTCCATCGAAGCTCTGCGGAGCGAGATCGAGAAGTTCTCGCATCCCGAAGTGCGCGTGACGATCGTGCACGAAGGGGTTGGCGGCGTGAACGAGAGCGACGTGGCACTGGCCGAGGCATCGCACGCGATCATCATTGCCTTCCACGTCATTCCGGAAGAGCGAGCTCGCGTGCTGGCCGAACGCGTGGGCGTCGACATCAAGCGCTACGAGATCATCTACGAGGTGACCGAGACGATCAAACGCAGCCTCGAAGGACTCTTGGAGCCGGAACGAAAGCAGGTGATGACCGGCCGGGCCATCGTGCTCAAGACGTTCCAGATCAGCCGGCTGGGAACGATCGCCGGCTGCCGGGTGCTGAGCGGCACGATCGAGCGCTCCAACCGCATCAACGTCAGTCGCGACCAGACGATTCTGAACTCGTACGATATCGCTTCGCTCAAGCGCGGCAAGGACGACGCCCGCGAGGTGCGCGAAGGGATGGAATGCGGCATCCGGCTCGATGGATTCAACGACGTCAAGGAGGGGGACTTGCTCGAGGCCTATCGCGTCGACGAGATCAAACGGACCCTCGATTGAGCCAGGCCAAGGTCCCGGAAGGGAATTTGGGAGGCATTTGTGTTGGCCGCGCGGACGTCTCGACGACGGCGGTCGGGAGCAGGATGTAGGACGGAATGACGAACCCCAGCTGGTTAACGAATCGCGCGCCCAGGCTGCCGCCGTTAACCCGTCGCGCTGTGTCATCGACAAGTCCGGGAGCGATCACTGCCACGCGGTGTCGGACCAATGCGGGGCCTGATGGGATCTGGACGGACCAGGCGGAGTCCAGTCGCGCGGGGGATCGCCAGGCTCGTCAATCCGGGGAATTCTCGATGTCGCGTCGCACCGCGAAAGTCGCCGAAGCGATCCGTGAACAGGTCAGCACGACGATCCTGTTTGGATTGAAGGACCCGCGCGTCAAGAACGTCACCGTCACGCGGGTCGAAGTCAGTCCCGATCTGAGGAACGCGAAAGTCTACGTGTCGGTGATGGGCGACGAAAAGATGCAGCGGCTCACGCTGCGTGGGCTCGAATCGGCTCGAGGATTTCTGCAGGCAAAACTCGCCGAACGCGTGCAAATCCGCTATACCCCGATCCTGCATTTTCAGCTCGACCAGGGGGTCAAGCGGAGTATCGAAGCCTCACGCCTGCTCCGCGAGGTGCTGCCTCCACCCAGCGATAGCGACGACGAGACATTTGCCGATGGCGAAGACGCCCAGGCACAGGACGAATTTGCCGACCAGAATTGCGATCCCGCCAGCATGGATGACGTCGCAATGCCGCACAACGAGGAGGGTACGCCCGCCTCCGGACCAACGTTAGGGATCAACGAGAATCCGGATCACACGCAAGCCAAACGCCAGCCGTAGCCTTTACCCGCCTGTTCCGAGGTGACTCGCCGCAAGAACGCGGCGCCCGGAGAACGAAATTCAATATGACGAGCACGCACAAATCCAAAACGGTCGACAAGCTGACATTGGGCAAGAAGCTCGTGTCGGTACTGAAGAAGCGCTATCACCAGCCGGTGCCGAAGTACGAGCGGCCCGTTCTCGAGACGTTGTTGTACGCAGTTTGCCTGGAAGACGCGTCGAGCGCCCAGGCGGATGTGGCTTACGAGCGCCTGTGGAGCGCCTTTCACGATCTCAACGAGCTGCGCGTCAGCTCGATCTCGGAGCTGATCGCCCATGTCTTCGACGGCATGCCCGATCCTGACTGGCGCGCGCACCGCGTGCGCAATATCCTGCAATATGTGTTCGAGAAGCATTTCGAGTTCGCGTTCGAGGGGCTCCGCCGCAAGACGCTCGAGTTGGCGACCAAGCAGCTCTTCAAGATCCGGGACCTGTCGCCGTTCGTCCGCAACTTCGCCCTGCAGACGGCCCTCGAGACGCACGTGGTCCCCGTCGATCGGCTGATGACCAACGCCAGCATTTGGCTGGGCCTCGTGCCGGCGGGCGAATCGCCCGAGCAGGCTGCCGAAACGCTCAAATCAACCGTTCGCAAGGTTGACGTCCCGGTGTTTGCCCATTACCTGCGGTGTCTGGCGGTCGATCCGCGACTGGTGAGATATTTCGAGCCGGGTAAAGCAGGAGCGAGCTCCGCCGATCCACAGACATTGGTCGAGCGGCTCGAAGCGCTGTTCAAGGAGGCGGATGCCGCAGCCCGCAAGGCCGGCAAAAAGCCGGCCCGCAGCCACGTCCGGGGCGGAGATGGACACGAGCGGCCGGGAGGAGCAAAACCCTCGCGGGCGCGGGATGGACATCGTGTGCCGGCCTCTCGCAAGAAGCGATAAGCCCAAACCCGCCTTGGTGCACCGGCGATCGACGACTAAAATGTTTCGGGGGCTCGCAACCGGCGGGACGGATCTTGCCGGCTCACTGGCCGAAGATTGCGGCGGTCGGCCACGATCGATCGCCCCGGCAATCGACAACAGCCTCGGTGCGACGAAATCCGTGTGGGGAGGCGCTGCCCTGGCAATTATTTCACGCGCTCGAACGGCGGGCTCTAAAGGCCCGCTCGGGCGCCATAACTCCACTAAGGACGGGAGCATGGCCAAGAATCACATTGGGGGAGTTGGTCTTTCCAACATTCTGGTAGCCGCCGTGGCGGCGTGCTGTCTGGCGCTTCCATTGGGGGTCTTTGCGGACGATGAGCCGGCGCCCCCGAAGACGCCGCAGCCGGCCGCTCAAAAGGCCAAAGGCACCGGAAAACCTGTAGTGACGGATGAATTTGGCAATCCGGTCCCCGAACTCAAGCCGGTCAAGGCCGAGACGCCCGAGCAGAAGAAACACGCCGAAGCGCTTGCCTTGTTCATGTCGGGCAAGCTCAAGCAAGACCAGAGCCGGTTCACCGAGGCTCTTCAAGACTATCAGGCGGCGATCAAGGTCGATCCGAAAGCGGTCGAAGTCTATCGCGAGCTGGTGCCGCTGGCCTTTGCCCTCAACGACACCGAGAAAGGCCTGCAATACGCGCAAAAGGCGATCGAGCTCGACCCCGAGAATCTCGAGATTCTGCGGATCCTGGCCGAGCAATTGCGGGAACAGCAAAAGCTCGAGAAGGCGGCCGAGTATCTCGAGCGCGCGGTGAAGTCGCCCCAGCTGAAGCACAACTCATCAACGTACGTGCTGTTGCATTTGCAACTGGCGGCGCTCTACTGGGAAATGCACAAGATCGACAAGGCGGCTGACGCGTACGCCGTCGTCTTCGACGCACGGCGCAATCCATCGAAGTACACTCTCGACTTTCAGACCCGTGCGGCGCTGGAACGCGAGGGACTGGCGCGCTTCGAGGCAATGGGCGAGATCTTCCTGGCCGCCGGCCGCACCGCCCAAGCGATCCAAGCATTCGAAGAAGCGGTTCAAGCTCGCAACGGCAAGCCGGGGGCCATCAGCTTCAACCTGGCCCAGGCCTATTTCAAAGCCAGGCAATACGACGCGGCTCTCAAGCATCTGCAGGCATACCTCGATGCGCAACTGCAAGGGAAAGGACGCCACCCGTACAACCTCTTGCGAGAAATCCTCAAAGCCACGGGTAAAGAGTCGCAGTTCCTGCAACGAATCGAGGAGCTGGCGAAAAACGACAACCGCAACAGCACGCTGCAGTACTTTCTGGCTGACCAGTACATCGCGGCTGGCCGCCTGAAAGAAGCCGAGCAGATGATTACCCAAGTGCTCAAAGAAACGGGCAATCCGGAGGGTTACGTCAGTCTCGCGGCGCTCTACCGCAAAGAAAAGAAGCCCGAAGAGCTGCTCAATGCGCTGTCCAAGAGCCTGCAGGGACAAAAAGGCTTCGATCGGCTCGACGCGCTGTTGACGGACATTCAGAAAGACGTCCCCTTTATCGACAGCCTGATCGCTACGGCCCGCAAGATGAAAGGGGCCGAAAAAGGGAAATTTGACTTTTCCATCGCCTGGCTCGTCGGGCGTTTTGCGGCCAAGGCCCAACGCACCGACGCGGCGGTCGAATTCTACAACTACGCCATGCAGTCCAAGCGCGAGGCAGCACCGCGGCTCGCCGACGAGATCGCAAAACATCTCGTGCTGGCGAAACGCTATCTCGAAGCGGCGGAGATCCTGAAAAAGGTCCTGGCCGAGCCTCTCTTTCCCAGCGGCAACGAGGGCGATCTGGTGCGAGTCGAGCTCTTGGCCCTGATGTCGCGGGCGCAGGAGCTCGGCGGCAAAACCAAGGACGCACTGGCTTCGATCCACGAGGCCCAAAAGCTCGACAACAACGACGAAGACCTCTCGTATTGGGAAGCCTGGATCTACTCGCACAGCCACCAATGGGACGAGGCCATTCGCCGCTACGGCGACATAATCAAGCGATCCAAAAACAAGGAGTTCGCGCGCCGCTGCCAATACACGCTGTCGAATTGCTACGTCCAGAAGGGGGACGTGCCGACTGGTCAAAAGATTCTCGAAGAGATTCTGGTCGAGGATCCCAAGGATCCGTCGGTCAACAACGACCTGGGGTATCTGTATGCCGACCAGGGAAAGAACCTGACGCGTGCCGAAGGGATGATCAAAATCGCGCTGGCGTCCGAGCCGGACAACGTCGCTTATCTCGACAGCATGGGGTGGGTGCTGTTCAAACTCGGCCGCCTCGACGAGGCGCTCAAGTATCTGGAGAAGGCCTCAGCCAGCCCGAGCGGCGGTGACGGGACCATTTCCGAGCATCTCGGCGACTGTTACAGCAAAATGAACTCCCCGGCGAAAGCCCAAGAGGCCTGGAAGCAAGCGCTCAAAGAGGCGAAGGAAGATTCCTACCCGGACAAAAAACTGATTCAGCGGCTCGAGGAGAAGCTCGGATCGCATGCGCCCGATTCCAAGGTAGAAGCCCGCTCGGGCGCCGCGCCGACCAAGAAATAGGGTGATTGACCACGGGTGGCTGGGGGCGAGGGCTGGGGGCGAGCGCAACAAAGCGCAGTCATCGAACATCTGCGAAACCAACCGAAGCGCTTCGGCCCCTGCCACCTGACGTAGCGTCGCTGCGTTTGGCTTGAGAGCGAGCTGTGACTTATGGCCGGCCATTCACACTGGGCGAACATCGCGATCAAGAAAGGGGCCGCCGACAAGCGGAAGGGGAAGCTGTTCGGCAAGCTCAGCCGCGCGCTGATCGTCGCGGCGCACCATGGGGGTGGCGACCCAGCGTCGAACCTCGCCCTTCGCTACGCGATCGACAAGGCCCGCAAGGCCAGCATGCCCAAGGACAACATCGAGCGGGCCATCAAAAAGGGCGGCGGCGGCGGAAACGAAGAATCCTATACCGATGTGGTCTACGAAGGATACGGTCCCGGTGGCGTGGCCGTGCTCTGCGAGATCCTTACGGAGAACCGCAACCGCACGGCCGGCGAAATCCGCAAGATCTTCGAGGTGGCGGGCGGACATTTGGGAAGCGTCGGCTGCGTCGCCTGGATGTTCGAGCGCAAGGGCGTGTTCCTGGTCCCTGCCAGGCACGTCGACGAAAACGTTCTTTACAGCGCGGCAATCGATGCCGGGGCCGACGATGTCAAACTCTCCGGCGAATCCTACGAGGTCTTGTCGACCCCCGAATCGTTTCACAAAGTGGCCGAAGCTCTCGAAGCGGCCAAGATCCCGGTCGAAATCGCGGAAATCCAGCGCGTCCCCTCCAGCACCGTTGACCTCGATGCCGAGACGAGCCGGCGGATGCTCAAGTTGATCGAAGCGCTCGAGGACCAGGATGATGTCCAGAGCGTGACGGCCAACTACAATATCCCCGACGAGATTATGGCCGAGGCGATGAGCGGGGCCTGAGAGTGGCGATCGAGTTCAATTGCCCGCACTGCGGCAAATTGCTGACGACGACCGAATCGCGCGCGCTCGCGCTGGCCAAGTGCCCGTCGTGCAACGACCTGATCACGGTCCCCGCGGCCTCGGAGGACGAAGTTTCGCCCGCCGAGTCTTCGCGGAAGTCGGCGGAACTCGCGGCGACCGCCGCCTGGTCGAACGCACCAACGCCAGGGCCAAACGTGGCGCAAATCGGCGGCTATTCGGCAGGCGTGGGCTTCGCTCCCATTGCCGGCTCATCAACCGCAGCCGCGCCCAGCACTGCGCCGCTGCCGTCAGATCCGTCCGCGACTGTACCGCCAGGCCCGGAATTCAGCGTTCCCGCGCCCGGTGCTTCAAGCCCGAATGCGGCGCCCGCCGCCGACTCGCGGCCCGCACCTGGTCCCGTCCCCTCGTTTTGCTGTCCGCGCTGCGGACATCCTGCCGCGTACGGTGCAGCCTATTGTGCCGGCTGCGGTCTGCCGCTTGTTCCCGCTGCTTATCCGATGCGGTATGCGGGATTCTTCCAGCGAATGGCGGCCGCCGTGATTGATTTGACGCTGCTGCTCTTGGCTAGCGAAGTCCTCAGTCTCTTCTTTCGGGGTGCGGCTTTGCAGGTGGGATTCTTCCTGTGGTTTTTCTATAGTGCCGCTTTGGAAAGCTCTCGCGACCAGGCCACCATCGGCAAGCGCGCGCTGGGATTAATCGTCTGCGGAGCCGACGGCCGCCGCCTGACGTTTGCCCGCGCCGCGATTCGCACGCTGGCCAAGCTCGCCTCGATTGCCATCTGTGGGATGGGGTTCGTCATGCCCCTGTTGACGCCAAAAAAGCAGGCACTGCACGACCTCTTGACCGATGCCGTGGTCGTGAGCGGAGCAGGCTGACACGAACGGATTGGGACCGTCCGCCATGGCGCGTGAACCGGTTTTCCGCGGCAAGCGCAAAGGCCCCGATTCGGCCGAAGGCGATGCCCGAGCAGGCAACGCGCCGAAATCTTTTGCGGGCCCGCTTGATGATTCCCGCTACGACGACGAGTTGCGGCCGCAGTGCCTGGCGGACGTCGTTGGCCAGCAAAAGGTGCTGACCCGACTCAAGATCACCCTCGATGCGGCCAAGAAGCGCAACGAGCCTTTGGGGCACTTGCTCTTGGACGGCCCGCCAGGCTTGGGCAAAACGACGTTAGCGACCGTGATTCCCCGAGAGCTGGGGACGGAGCTGCAAATTACCTCGGGCCCGTCCTTGAGCGCGCCGAAGGACTTGCTCCCGTATCTCACAAACGCCAGCCACGGGTCGGTGCTCTTTATCGATGAAATCCACCGCATGCCGGCTGCGGTCGAAGAGTATATCTATCCGGCCATGGAGGACTTTCGGGTCGATATCACGCTTGGCGAAGGTCTGAGTGCGCGGACGGTGAACATCAAGCTGCAGCGATTCACCGTCATCGGCGCGACGACCCGCAGCGGCCTGTTGACCGGCCCGCTGCGCGACCGCTTCGTCAATCGCGAGCATCTCGATTTCTACTCCGTCGACGAGATCGCCGAGATCATCCGCCGCAGCGCCCGAAAGCTGCGAACCGAAATCTCCGAAGAGGCCGTGGGAGAGATCGCCAAGCGGAGCCGCGGCACGCCGCGAAAGGCCAATAATCTGCTCCGCTGGGCTCGCGACTATGCCCAAAGCCGGGCCGACGGACGCATCACGCCGGAGGCGGCCCGCGAGGCCTTTTTGCTGCAGGAGGTCGACGACCTGGGCCTGGAAGCCCAGGATCGACGCTATCTCACCACTCTCGTCCACTCGTTTAACGGCGGGCCGGCCGGCGTCTCGGCGCTCGGGCACAGCCTCAATATTTCCACCGACACCCTCGAAGACGAGATCGAGCCATTTCTGTTGCGCATCGGCTTTCTGTTGCGCACTCCGCGGGGCCGGATGATCACCGGCAACGCGCTTGCCCACCTGCAGCTTTCGCTCCCGAAGCCCAACGAAGAGCAGAAGCAATTGTTCTGATGCCGCTCAACGCTGCTGGAGAAGCACCAATGTCCTCGTCTTCCACACCCGAGCCGGCACCGCAGCAACCGCAAGCCGTCGAGCTTTCGACGGGCAAACCGTGGGGATTCTGGGCGACGGTTGGATTCTCGCTGGTGATCCTTTTCGCGTGGCTGGTGGTCCAGGTCGTCGTGACCGTCGTCTACCTGTTCGGCGCGCCGTCCGGACGAGCGTTATTCGACAAAAATCCGCTCGGTGTCGATCCCGCGAAGATCTCGAACGATGGAACGCTGCTGGCACTGGCGACCACGTGCACGGGTATTCTGTTTCCCCCACTTTGCATCTTGTTCGCCTGGCTCAAGCGCGGAATCTCGACGCAGAAATATCTGGGACTGGTTCGTGCTCCGACCCGCCAAACGCTCGGCTGGCTGGGAGCGGGTCTGCTGTTTGCAGCCGTCTCCGACACGGTCACCTGGCTCCTCGGTCGGCCGATCGTTCCCGAATTTATGGACCACGCGTATCGCTCGGCGGCATTCGTGCCGCTTTTGTGGTTTGCCGTTGTTGTCGGGGCGCCGCTGTTCGAGGAATTCTTTTTCCGAGGCTTCGCATTGGCGGGGCTGCGGTACTCTCGGCTGGGCGCCATCGGCGCGGTGCTGCTGACCGCCCTGGGCTGGACGGCGCTGCACACTCAGTACGATCTGATCGATCTGTCGGATCTCTTCTTGTTCGGACTGCTGTTGGGATACGCGCGCATCCGCTCCGGCTCCCTTTTTGTTCCCATCGGCATGCACGCTCTCAACAACCTCTGGGCCACGGTCGAAGCGGCAATCAAAGTCCGCTACTCGTCGTGACGCCCGCAACGAAGGGCGCGCACCCGCAAAGAACTTGCTTGGGTTCTGTCCTTCGGTTGAAATAACACGAACCGTGCCAAACGGTATCGATTGGGATCAGGCGGGCCGCGCGTCCCTGTGCCGCTTCCAGACCCCGCTCGGCCGCGGACGCTGGATATGAATGAATCGGAGCACAAGCCTGAGCCGTCTCCCTTGATCCCTCCTATGACGGAACTCCACGTCGCTACGTCGGAAGGTCTCGGCACCGTCATCGGCCCTTACAAGCTGATGGAGCAAATCGGCGAGGGGGGCTTTGGGCTGGTCTTCGTCGCCGAGCAGCAGGTTCCCGTCCGCCGGAAAGTGGCGCTCAAAGTCATCAAGCCGGGAATGGACACCCGCGACGTGATCGCGCGTTTCGAGGCCGAGCGGCAGGCCCTGGCGATGATGGACCACCCGAATATTGCCCGCGTGCTCGACGCCGGAGCGACCGAGTCGGGCCGGCCTTACTTCGTGATGGAGCTGGTCCGGGGCGTGCCCATCACCGACTACTGCGACCGCAACCGCCTCACGCCGCGCGAACGGCTCGAGCTGTTCATTGTGGTCTGTCAGGCCGTCCAGCATGCGCATCAGAAAGGGATCATCCACCGCGACCTCAAGCCGTCGAATGTGATGGTGACGCTGCACGATGGCCAGCCTCTCGTGAAGGTGATCGACTTCGGGGTTGCGAAGGCGCTCCATCACCAACTGACCGAAAAGACAATCTACACGCGATTTGCTCAGATGGTCGGCACTCCGCTTTACATGAGCCCCGAGCAGGCCGAGATGAGCGGCCTGGACATCGATACGCGGACCGACATCTATTCACTCGGCGTGCTGATGTACGAGCTGCTGACCGGGACGACGCCCTTCGACAAGAAGCGGGTCGCGAAAGCCGCGTACGACGAGCTGATTCGCATGATCCGCGAAGAAGAGCCGCCCAAGCCCAGCACGCGGCTGAGCCAGTCGACCGAATCGCTGCCGGCAATCGCCGAGCATCGCAGGACCGAGCTGGCCCGGCTGTCGAAGATGTTTCGCGGCGACCTCGACTGGATCACGATGAAGGCCCTCGAGAAGGACCGCACGCGTCGCTACGAATCGGCGAGCGGCCTGGCGGCCGACGTGCAGCGCTACCTGAACGACGAACCGGTGGAAGCCAGCCCACCCTCCGCGGGTTATCGGCTGAAAAAGCTAGCCCGCCGGCATCGGGCGGCCCTGGTGACCTCGGCGGCCTTCGCCTTCATCCTGATCGCCGACGCGATCGGCGGAACCTGGATGGCGTTCCGCGAAAAGTCGATGCGCGAGGCGTCCGATCGAAACGCGTCTCTGGCCGCTCAAAGCGCCCAGCGAGCGCAAGCCGAGGCCGAGAACGCAGAAGCCGAACGCCGAGTTGCCGACCAGCAGCGGAAGGTGGCCGAGGCGGAGAGGACGCGGGCCGACGCGAACGCAGCTCGGGCCGACCAGGGGCGTCAGCAGGCCGAGAAGGCGCGCCAAGTCACGGAGGCCGAAAAACGCCGCGCCGATGCCAACGCGGTCGAGGCCGAGCGGCGACGCACGGAGGCTGTTTCTGAACGCAATCGTGCGGAGAAGCTTTCGCGGCAGGCTCAACAGCACGTCTACGCCATGCATCTTGCCGGCGCACAGCGCGAATGGGAGGCCAACGACGTCGAGGGGGCGTGGGAACATCTTGAAAAATGTCCACCGGACCTGCGCGCCTGGGAGTACGGATATCTCCTGACGCGATTTACGCAAAACCAACGGACATTCAGGGGACACAAGGCAGGCGTCACCAGCACGTCGTTTAGCGCCGATGGAAAACGGGTCGTCAGCAGCAGCGAGGACGGGACGGTCAAAGTCTGGGAAACGGCGAGCGGCCGCTTGCTCGCAACAATCGACGGTCAGCATGGTCCAGTGTTTAGCGCAGCATTCAGCCCGGATGGGAAGCAGATTGTTTCCGGAAGCTTTGGAAATACGCTGAGCGTGTGGGATCTCTCGAACGGCCGCGAGCTGCTTGCGCGGACCGTCCACACCCGGGCGGTCTCGAGCGTGGCCTTCGGTCCGGACGGAAAACGGATCGTGAGTGGGAGCTGGGACAAGACCCTCAAGATCTGGGATGCGGTCAGCGGACAGGAACTACAGACGCTCAAGGGCCACACGGCAGCCGTCACCCGCGCCTCGTTCAATCGAGACGGAACGCAGATCGTGAGCGCGGGCGAAGACATGACGATCCGCCTCTGGGACGTTTCCAGCGGCCGCGAACTGCGAACGATCAAAGGGGCTGGCAAGGCCGTCTGGAAGCCCGTCTGGAACGTCGCCGTCAGCTCGAAGGGGGATCGCCTCGTCAGCGGCGGCGGCGAGGGCACGGTCCAGATCTGGAATGCTACGACCGGCAAGCCAACAGTTAAGGCCAATTCCGCGGACTCGCTGGGAATCGTCCCATGCGTGACCTTTAGTCCGGACGACAAGCGAATTGCGGCCGGGAACGGGAGGTGCACGATCAAATTGTGGGACGCGGAAAACGGTCGTGAATTGCTCACCCTTGAGGGCCACACGGGCACTGTCAATAGCGTGGCTTTTAGTCCGGACGGGACGCGGCTGGTGAGTGGAAGCGATGACGCCACGGTCAAAGTCTGGATGTTGTCCGTCACGGAACAAGCTGCCCCCGCGCGAATCCTCGCGCATCCTGGCGTCGCGACCATGGCCTTTAGCCCGGATGGGAAGCGGCTGGCCGGCGTTCACTGGAACGAATCGCTGAGAATCTGGGACGTCGCCAGCGGGCGCGAGCTCGTTCAATCGCGGGACCACTTCGCTCTACCCAATGCGGTCGCTTGGACGCCGGATGGCAAGCGGATCCTCGTCGGATCCCGGTCGGATCCGCCGTCGGTTTGGGACGCCTCCAGCGGCGAACAACTGCTGAAAGTGACAACGCGAACCCACGATTTTACTTGTGTCGCGCTCAGCCCCGATGGGAGGCGAATCGCCGGTGGAAATACGGATCTACTGCAAATTTGGGACGCGGCCACGGGGCAGCAGATTTTCTCGACCGATCTGGCGTACGTCGAACGCGTCGCGTTCAGCCCGGACGGAAAACAAATCGCGTGCGCAGCAATGAACTCTCTGACCCTGCGCGATTCTCAGAGCGGCCACAAACAAGTCACTTTCCGCGAGCCTGCGGGATCCCGCTGGACCTTGATGTCGAACATTGGTGTCATCCACGACCTGGCGTTCAGTCCGGAGGGAAGGCGCGTGGCCGCCGCACGCCTTAACCAAAAGACAGTTCTTGTTTGGGATGCGGACAGCGGACAGCAGCTCCTGGCGCTGGAGGGGCACTCGAGTTTTCCTTGGTGTGTGTCATTCAGCCCCGACGGAAAGCGGATCGTCACCGGCGGCAACGACAATCTGCTGAAGATCTGGGATGCCGAGACCGGGCAGGAAACGCTAACCCTAAGGGCGCACACGGCGCTCGTTCAGTGCGTCGCGTGGAGC
>DASPSM010000734.1:0-3431 GCA_035623955.1 Planctomycetaceae bacterium | reverse complement strand
CCCCGACTCGATGAACTCGAGCCGGGGCTTTTTATTTTGGGCGTCAAAGACGACAATGAACCGAACCATGCCGCCACAACCAACCATGACTACGGCAGGAACACTGCGATTCGTGCGCATCGTGCACGGAGCGCTGCTCGTATCGATGCTGCTCTACGCCCTCATCCTTTGGGTTGTGCCTTCGACGACGCCCGATAAACCGCCGCTCGTCGAAATCGAGGCATTGATCCTGATCGGCGTGGTTCTCATCGGCGCTGGAATCTGGCTGCGCAAGAAGAATATCGATTCCGCGTTCGAGACGCTGCGGACGAAGCCGAACGACCCTGAAGCGCTACAGAGCTGGAGACAAGGCGCGATTTTGAGCGCCGTGCTGGCTGAGGTGCTCGTGCTCTTCAGCGTTGCAATTCATTTCATGGGCGGAAATCGAGTGGAGGTCGGCGGCTTTTGGATCGCCGGCGCGGCCGCGATGCTCGTCTGGTGGCCGCAGCAGCCGTAGGGCGAAATTCGAGAAAATTGAAAAGCCCCAGTCCGATGAATTCGGACCGGGGCTTTTGTTTTCTGGGTTAAAGCGACCGTGCGTTCAGACCGACTAGTGTCCGAAGCCTCCGCCAGGAAACTGGTCGAAGTTGAAGAAATCAAACAGGTCGTTGATCGCGGGACTATTGATTGGCACGTAGGGGTTATAGGGGAACGTAATCGGATTCGGGAAATTGTCGCGGCTGCGATGCGTCACCGCAGGAATGTTCCAATTCCGCTCGATGAACTTGAGGATGGAGACGTGGTCGGCATACTCGTGCGAGATCTCTCCCGCCGACTTAAGGTACGGCGCCACCACGAGGAAGATGATCCGGGTGCCGTCGCCGAAGAAATCAAGCGGCTGAACGTAACCGGAGTCGTAGTAGCCTCCGCCTTCGTCCTCGGTAATGAAGATCGCGGTGTCTTTTGCATAGGGGGACGCGAGCACCATGTCCACGATCTTCTTTGTGAACCCTTCAAACATGTCAATCTTTGAAGAGGCCGGATGGCCATCCACGTAGCCGCTGGGCTTCACGATGGAAACAGCGGGTAAGGTCCCGTTCTGGATGTCCGCATACAGATTGACGCTATCCTGAACGTGCGCATTGCGGACAGCCGGGTTGGCCATGGTCGAGGTGTCGTACTGGAATGGGTTGCAGATGTTGCAGTATTCATCGGCTGTAGGCCCGTTGTTACCCCAGTTAAGCTGATACGGGTCGTTGATGTAGTTGTTCCACTGGTCGCCGTAATATTTCCATGAGATGTGGTGGGCGCTCAGGTCGTCGCCAATGCTGGGAGTCGAGGACGGCGGAATCGTGAAGGGCGTGTTGGCCGGATTCGTGTCGATGTAAGCATTGTTGCCGTTGCCGAACCAGCCCGGATTGTAATTGTTCAGCAGATAGTAATGGCCGGGCTCGCAACGCGGATCGATGCCGATGGAGTTTAGATAGGAGACGATCTCCTTGACGCCGGGCTGTGTAGGATCGGAGCAGTCGCTGTACGATCCGCCGCCGGAAACGGGCGCGGCATAGTACGGCGGGGGATAGCCGGCGTTGTAGCTGACACCATAGCCGTCGTTGCTGTACCAGTTGTTCGTGCCCGCGGCGGGATTGGGGTCCTCAACTTCATTGACGACGCCCGCGTCCGGATTGCCGGCCGGCGTGTTGAATACTTCGACGTTTTGAGGCGGCAAGTAGGGATTTTTCTGGGCCGGATCGTAGAAGAAGATGGCGTCGCCGTGGCCGAACATGATGTGGTTGGCGCCAGTGCCGCCATCGACGGACTGATGGAAGTTATCGCTCATGGCGAAGTCGTCAGCGAGGCTCTTGAAATACGCCACGTCGCCATGCTGAACGTTGTAGAAGCCGAGCGCGGTTGAACCTTCACCGGTGGTCGTCGCATAGGGGGTTCCGGGGAGAAAATTGGTGGTGAAGCAGGGAATCGTGTCCGGGGGAGTCGTATCGGCGCAGAGCGGGGGCTGGGGCGCGTCGCTGGTGATGCTGTCGGCTCCGGCGCCAATCGTCACCTCAACCCAAGCAAACAGCTTGTGGTTGCAACCCGAAGGATTGTCAAAGGTCGTATGAAGCAAACTGCAATTCTCCTGCTGCCACATCTGATAGAAGCGGTGAACCGGGCTGGCCGAATAGGTGTTGGACGGAGCGCCGGGACTCAATTGGAAGGGTCCTGCCGGCAGAGTGAAGACGTTGCCGCCGTTAATGCGGGTGTCCGGCGTGTATTTATAGACGCCCGTCCCGCCGTACGCGAGGGCCTGATAGTAGGTTTGGGTTACACCGCCCTCCGTTTCCAAAGAGTTCGACAAACCGGACTCTGTGAGCGTCGCGCACTGGACCGGGGTGAGGCCTGGCTGCCCCCCGCAAGGCGGAGAGCTGGAGAAGTAACCTTCCGGGCCCTTGGGACCGCCTGCCAATGGCGCAGGGAGGTAGTTGCCGGGGAATTCCTGCTTCGGCGGACTGAGCAGGAACGTGTCGGTGTCGGTCGCGGAGAGCTGTTGGGCCTCATGAAACTTAGCACCGGGAGTGCCGTCCGCATTGACGATACCTTCGGAAAGGAGGTTATTCACGGTTTGGCCAGGCTTGGGAACATACGTGGCGAAGACATGATCGAAGCTGCGGTTTTCGCCGATGATCACGATGACGTGTTTGATCGGCGAGGTCGTGTTCCCATCATTGGAATTCGACGCCGGTGGGGGGGTGAATCCCTGAGGCGAGCCAGGCGCTGGTGGAGCGGCACCCGCCAAAGAAGCGCCAATCGCAAACTGGAACATGGCAAGAGATGCCATTCCGATACGCAGGCAGTGCAACAGATTGGATGCAGAACGCTTGAAAGACATTCCTCCTCCTGTCGGACGAGCATACGGCTGGGTCCGCACAGGGATACCTGTGCCGCATTGCACGCTGATTTCTTGATGGTGAATCGCAAAAAAGATTATCGATACAATTTCGTTACATTTGTGAATCGGCTTTTACAGTAGGGAAGGCGTGCCGAACCACCTGCAAGTACGGCCCATGAATGTAGTGACAGGCCAGCCTGTTTCAAATGGGAGGCAGATATCCGGGGGGATGCTCTCCTAATTTGCCGCTGTGTGCAGCTTCGGCGCGCCGCAGAGTTTTGCCGACGCGTTTTTCACTCGGGGGCTGACATGCTTCGTCTTGAGGCTCTGCGCGGGCGTCGAGGGCTCGACACGGATCAGTCCCATCATTCCATTGTCCTCGTGCTCGAGAAGGTGGCAGTGGTAGACAAAATCGCCGACGGTATTCGGATCGCGGAAATCCAGCCGCACTCGGACGGCCGGATAGACAAGCGCTCTGCCGTCATAGTAGGGAACGTTGACCGTGTCGCGGAGAAAGGGTTCGCTGACCGGCCTGCCGAGATAGTCGAGGAGCATGAAGTGGAGC
>DASPSM010000727.1:0-5120 GCA_035623955.1 Planctomycetaceae bacterium | reverse complement strand
TCCACCGGGCACGCCGATCTGTTGCTCGGACACGTCGCCTGCCGCGACGGCGAGGCAGCGCAAAAACTCCGGACTTGGCGCACCCAGATGGGATCGATCCCCGGGCCGATGGAAGTCTGGTTGGCGCACCGCTCGCTGGCGTCTCTCGACGTACGGCTCGAGCGCATGTGCTCGAACGCGCTGGCCATTGCGAAGTTGCTCGCCGAGCGACGCGAGGTATTGCGTGTCCGCTATCCTGGATTGCCCAGCGACCCGGCTCACGCGATCGCCAAGCGCCAAATGAAACGCTTCGGTCCGGTCGTGAGCTTCGAACTGGCCAGCCAGAAGCACGCGGAGCAGTTCTTCGTTCACTCGAAACTCGTGTCGGAAGCGACGAGTTTCGGCAGTGTGCGGACGACGGCCGAGCGACGTGCCCGGTGGATCAACGACCCCTGCCCCCCCGGCTTCGTCCGCCTGAGCGCGGGGTGCGAAGACCCGTCTGACTTGCTGTCAGACCTGTCTCAGACGTTGGACGCAGTGTCGCGACTCTGACACGCGCACACGCCTGCAAATCGAGCCCAACCTGCTCCGATTACACGTCATTTCGACGATTCGGCATTTGTCTGAAGTGCCGATTCAATAGCGCAAAACGATACGCAATTGGATGTTGCGCCGTTATTCTCCGCTTGCTGGCGTGCGCGGCCGGCACGGCGCTTGCATTTCTTACATTTCGGGGCGCGCGATCGGAAGGCTGCGGTCCCCGGGGCAGAAACACTTCTCAAGCAAACAACGATGGAGAATTCACGATGAAGACTGCACTTCGGGCTCTGGCCTTGGCCGGCGTTGTGGGATTCGCTGTGCTGGCAGGCGACGTCTCGACGGCAAAGGCCGGCCCGTATTGGGGCCGGCCCGGCTATCGGCACTATTATCCCGGTTACCGAGCCTACGCGTATCCGTACGCCTATTGGGGAGGCTACTACCCCGGTTATTACTCGGCCTATTATCCCGGCTATTACGCCTACGGTTCTCCAGGGATCTCCGTCGGCATCGGTGGCGGGTACTGGGGCGGGGGTGGGCGCTATTGGGGCGGTCACGGCTACTGGGGGCACGGCTACCGGGGCGGACACTGGCGCCGCTAAACGGAGAGCCACAAAGCTGAAGGGCGAGGGCCGCGACCCTCGCCTTTTTTTGTTGCTGGTTTTGCTGTCCGCGACCGTAGTTCGAGGAGGCTCGGACAATTCTCGACACAAGAGGGCCCGCTGTGGCGCGGCGAAGACTCATTTTGCTCCTAGGCTTCGCCCTTCTTGGACTCTTGCTCGTCGGCCAATGGATGCGGATCCAGACGCTCGAGCGACAGATCGCGGGGCTCGAATCGTTGCTCTGGCCGCCTCTGGCCTGGCATCCCGATCGCGATCTGGACTCGTGGGCACCCCTGGATTGGGATCGGAAAGGCAATCAGGACGGACCGCACCCGCTAGACAGCGCGCGATCAGAACGGGGTGAGATGTTCTACAAAAAGGATGGGCGCACCTATCCGGTGACGCCGCTTGAACACGGCCAGAACTCGAAGATCCGCCGTTAAGTCGAAACTCAGCGCGGCTTGTCCTGGCGGCTGGCCACGGCGTGCGGGTGCGCTTTCGCGTACGTTTCCTGCAGGCGGCGCGTGCTGACGTGCGTGTAGATCTGTGTCGTGGTGAGACTCTTGTGCCCCAGTAGCTCCTGCACGCTCCGCAGATCGGCCCCACCGTCGAGAAGGTGCGTCGCGAAACTGTGCCGCAAAGTGTGGGGCGTCGTTAGCGTCTCGAGCCCCGCGGTTTGAAGATGCCCCAACAGCAGCCGTCCGATGCTGCGAGTCGTGAGCCTCCGCCCATATTTGTTGAGAAACAGCGGCGTCAAATCGCTCGGATGGGGCTTGCGGACTTCCATCCAGCGATCGAGGGCCCGCACCGCGTAGCTGCCCAGCGGAGCCACCCGCTCCTTACGTCCCTTGCCGAGCACGCGGAGCACGTTGGCGTCGCGGTCCCAGTTGCTGACGTTCAAGCCGACCAGCTCCGCGACGCGCAGGCCAGCCGAGTAGATCGTTTCGAGGATCGCCCGATCGCGAAGGCCCATCGGCGTGTTAGCGGGCGGCGTCTCGAGCAATTGAGCCACCTGCGCCGTCGTCAGAAAATGCGGCAGCTTGCGGCCCGTTCGCGGCGTGCGCAGGGCCTTGGCCGGATTGCTGGGCACGATCCCTTCACGACAGCAATAGCGGAAGAACGATCGCGAGCAGGCCAGCCGCCGGGCGATGGTCGCCTTGGCGTACTGGCACTCGTGCAGGTAGCTGACGTAGGCGCGCAGGATGGCGACCGTCACCTCCGACGGGTCGGGCACCTGGCCGAGCCGCTCCTGCAGAAAGAGCGTGAAGCTCTCGAGGTCCTCGGCGTACGACTTGAGCGTGAGCGGAGCGACGTTCTTTTCGATTCGCAAGAAGCGCAGGAACGAATCGATGGCGGACTGCATGGCTCACACGTGCGCGGCGAAAAGGCTGCGCGGCTTCCGATTGCCGTGCGGCTGAGTCGGATCGCGACGACTCAGGTGGGGTCGGGAAAGCGTTGCGGAGTCGCGGAGTGAGTCCGCTGTTCATCGCGAAGCCGGCGGACCTTCTGGCTGAGCACCGCGGCGTCGTACCAGGTGAAGCTCAAGTCGGCGTCGGCCGCGAAGCGTCCCATGGTCTGCAGCAACGCGCGATGGCTTTCATCGTCGTACAGAAAGACGTAACGCTCGGTCCCCTTGACGAGCGCCAGCACGTTCATCCCGCGTTCCACAGAGGTCAGCCTCCCCGATTGACCCGGAACAACTCGGCGCTCGCTGCTCATACGACGGATCGCATGGCCCCGAGTCGCAGGCGCTTCCAGCCGCACAACTCCCGAAGTCCAGACTCCGTCCGAAGTCGGGCTCGCGGGAAGTATGAAATGCGCGCACGGAGAATCGCCTCTTCAGATATCGGCCGGGAGGCGGCACCGGCTATCTGTAATTTCGGAACTTGAGAACCAGGCGATGCTTCCCCTCGCCCCCGTGCAGCGAAAGCATTTCCAAAATCATGCGATACGAGCAGAAGCGGATGAAATCCTCGCTGCGATGCAGATATTCCTCCCATCCGCCGCTCCGCAGATCGCCGTTCAACTCGACGTAATCGCGCAAAGCGGCCACCAGGTTGCCATCCGCGCCATCGAAAATCCGTGTGTAGGACATCAGCGGGAGCCGCGGGTCGAGCTGCCACGGCTGAATGGGTTGGGGCTGATTGAACGGATTGGGTTGCGGCGGCAACGGCGCCAGACACGGGTTCCGCACAGGCAGCTTGGGCGGGCCGTTATCCATGGGCATTGGCGCCGCAGTCGGACCGCCGATTCCCGGCAACGGCGGCAAAAACGATGGTTCGGGACCGAAGGGTTCGCCGAACGTTTCGCCCGTTCCGTCGCGAAACAGTCCGCGAGCCTCCGGCGGAGTTTTCAGCTCGCGCGGCCGACAGGGAAGCGGCGGAAGGGGATGCGGCGGGACCTTCGAGTCTTTCGCATCCGGCTCGACTGAGTCGTCGGCTTCCGGTTCATCATCAGTCCCCGGACCGCCTCGCGGCACGGGCACGAGCTTCTGCGACGACTCGGCGCTTGGCTGAGCCGGGTTCGACGCCGTCAGAGACGATGGAACGATTTCCTGAGTCCCGTTGGCTTCCTGGTAGTGGGCGATCTTCGTCAGCGGCGGAGACGACGAACTCTCCGAAGGGGGCGACCCGTAAGGCGATTCAGTTCCCAGCGACGGCGACTGCGCGCGCCAGACGAGCCGCGAGTCATATCCCAGCGGCGTGTCGAGCGCCAGGGTCGGTTCTCCGTACAGGTTGCGGATCCCCGGCCAGGTTTTGAAGCAGTTGTACATCCGCTGCCAGAAGGGAGTCTCGGGCGCGGTGCTGTCCAGGATCCGCCGCTGATTTTCGTGGTAATTGTCGAGCTGTTGCTTGTCCCAATCGTAAAGCTGTTCGCGCGCGCAGGGTTCGGTCTGAATTCCCGGATAAAAGGCCCACGGGCGCGGCGAATACCAGTTCACCTGCAGTCCGATCCGCGGCGGATAGTAGGGCGAATAATCCGTAACCGCGCCGACGACGACGGCATCGACCCGCAGCACTTTCGCCAGTTTGAGCACGTCGTCGACGTCGTTGAGGTCGACTTTCGCGTCGATCATCGCGGTTTCGGTCACGCCGACGGGAATGACCTCGAACCCGGGTACTTTCTGTAATTCTGTGGCGTAAGCCAGGGCGAACCGGCGGCCATCGGTGGCCCGCTCGGCGCTGAGGTTCAAAAAGGGCGCGACCGCAACAGTCGACAGGCCCGGGATCGGATTGGTCACGCCAATCTGCACGATCGCGCAGCCCGGTGCGAGCACGGCGGCGAAGGCAATCAAAAGAACTTGAGGCTTCAAGGTCGCGTCCTTGCGGAATCCGAGCGCGGCGCTACGGATCTTCATCAATATCGACGCCACCGGAGAAGTCGCTTCAACCAAAAAGCTCTGCGCAAAGACCGCAGCTCCGCAGTGATGAGCAGGTTTCGCCAACGATCGAGTCGGTGGAACTCTCAGCGCGCGAAAGTCCCGCGCACGAATCTTTTGTTGCGGGCTAGCCGCGTCACATCCTGGCCGCCACCCACGCAGCTAGCCTGCATGAACCGCCTGCGGCGGACCGCTTACTTCGTGCGCGGCTCTTTGAAGGCAGCTGGCAACTAGGCCTTTGGCGCGACCACGCCTTTTTTGAGGATGATGTTCGCGTAGAGCGCCGAGTCACTCGTGGCGACGACGGCGTAGGCGGCTTCGGCCTTTTCGTAGAACTCGAAGCGCTCGACTTGGGTCAGCTCGATTCGCCGCCCCTCGCTCAGTTCCAGCAAGCGCCGGAAATCTTTCCAGATCGGCGGCTCGGGATCCTTCGAGTTGACGGGCTTCATGACGGCCACCGGATCGTCGACGAACTTGTCGATGGGCAGAAACTTCAGCACCGCCTCGAGGACTTCGAGCACCCCCAAACCGTCGGCCCGCACGATCTGTTGAGCCTTGGAGTCGCCGGGGAAGTTGCCGTCGGCGATTACGATTTCGTCGCCATGCCCCATCTTCATCAAGAG
>DASPSM010000726.1:0-3128 GCA_035623955.1 Planctomycetaceae bacterium | reverse complement strand
GGCGTCCCGACGGACTGGGACGTGCACTTTGTAAACGAGGTTGCGGATCGCCGTTAATTCCTTTCTCTGGCCAGCCGACAAGCCGGCCGCGAACGCCGTATTCGCGACCGGGCCGAGCCCCAAAAATGTGGCCACCACCAGCGGCAACCACTTTCGGGCACAGGAATCCATCTGTTCACCTCTCAACACGACCTGCTTCTCGGAGTCTAATCAAAAGCAAAATCGCGCGACACCAAGCCGCATTCAAAAAGTGCGTTGACCTTCGTGACGACGGCTGCGTGTAGATGCCGCTATGCCGCGCCGATATAGTTCAAATATGGCCGCGCTCGACGAGACACTGACTGCAAAACGCGATCGCCTGCTGGACATCCTGCGCGCCTGCGGCCGTGTGGCTGTAGCCTATTCCGGCGGCGTGGACAGCGCCGTCGTGGCCAAGGCGGCCCAACTGGCCTGCGGCGACAAAGCTGTCGCGATCACTGCCGTCAGCGCGAGCCTGGCGTCGGGAGAGCGCGAAGCGGCCGAATCGCTCGCCGCACAGATTGGAATTCGACATCGTGTCATCGCGACGGACGAATTCTCGAATCCAGACTATCTCAAGAATGCGCCCGACCGCTGCTACTTCTGCAAAACGGAGCTTTACACGCGGCTCGAGCGGCTGCTGTGCGATGGAAGCGGCGCCCTGCCCGAGTTCGACGTGGTCGTAAACGGGGCGAACCTCGACGACCGCGGTGATTACCGTCCCGGAATGCAGGCAGCCCGCGAACATGCCGTTCGCAGCCCGCTCATCGAAGCCGGCCTCAACAAGGCCGACGTCCGCCAACTGGCGGCCCACTGGGAGCTGCCCGTGTGGGACAAACCCGCGACGCCCTGCCTCTCGAGCCGCATCGCGTATGGCCTGGCCGTGACTCCGGAGCGCGTCGAGCGCGTCGACCGGGCGGAGCAATTTCTCCGCCAGCAATTCGGCCTGCGCGAATTTCGCGTGCGGCACGAAGCCGGCGACCTGGCCCGAATCGAAGTGCCGATCGACGCCCTGCCCCGCCTGATCTCGGATCCGGCCCGCAGGGCGATCTCCGAGAAGCTCCACAGCCTCGGCTTCAAATACGTCTCGCTCGACCTCGACGGTTTTCGCTCCGGGAGCATGAACGCGGTTGTCCCGCTGGCGACCCTCGAGCCAAACCGGTCAAGCAACCCCTAGCGCAAGCGTGTCTTTTACGGGATGCCGGGGACCGCATAGCTCTTCGTGAACTCGCCGATCTCGCTGCGCACGCGCTGAAGAACGGCCTCGTCGCTCGGAGCGCGGAGCACCTCCAGAATCCACTTGCCCACCCGTTTCATGTCGTCCTCGCGCATGCCCCGCGTCGTGAGGGCCGCGGTGCCGATGCGGATGCCGCTGGGATCGAGCGGCTTGCGCTGGTCGAAGGGGATCATGTTCTTGTTCACGGTGATGGCCGCCTTGTCGAGCGATTCTTCGGCGATTTTGCCGGTCAGGCCGACGGACGTCATGTCGCAAAGCATGAGGTGATTGTCCGTGCCGCCCGACGCCAGGCGCACTCCCCCCTGCATCAGCGTTTCGGCCAGGGTCTTGGCGTTTGCCACGATCTGCCGGGCGTAGGTTTTGAAGCTCGGCTCCATCGCTTCGCGGAAGCAGATGGCCTTGGCGGCGACGATGTGCTCGAGCGGCCCCCCCTGCATGCCGGGGAAGACGGTCTTGTCGAGCGCCTTGGCGTGGGCGTCTTTGCACAACACAAAGCCGGAGCGAGGCCCGCGAAGGGTTTTGTGCGAGGTCGAAGTGACAAAGTCCGCCACGGGGACCGGGTTGTTGTGCACGCCCCCCGCGACCAGCCCGGCATAGTGCGCCATATCGACCATGAACACAGCGCCGACCGAGCGGGCAATTTCGGCGAACTTCGCGTGGTCGATCTCGCGGGGATAGGCGCTCGCCCCCGCGACAATCAATTTCGGCTTGTGTTCGCGGGCCTGCGCGGCCACATGATCGAAGTCGATGCGGTGATCGCTTTCGCGGACGCCGTATGCGACCACGTTGTAAAGCTGGCCCGAGAAATTGACGGGGCTGCCGTGTGTCAGGTGGCCCCCCTGCGCCAGGTTCATCGCCAGGTAAGTGTCGCCCGGCTTTAGCACGGTGAGGTAGACAGCCATGTTGGCCTGCGAACCGGCGTGAGGCTGCACGTTGGCGTGCTCGCAGCCAAATAGCGCGCAGGCTCGCCGCCGGGCCAGTTCCTCAACCGTGTCGATCACCTCGCAGCCGCCGTAATAGCGGCGACCGGGATAACCCTCGGCGTATTTATTGGTGAGGATCGTGCCAGCCGCCTCGAGGATCGCCGCGCTGGTGTAGTTTTCCGAGGCAATCAGCTCCAGCCCCGATTTCTGGCGGGTCATTTCCCGCTTGATGGCGGTCCAGATCTCTGGGTCCGATCGTTCGATTGCCGACATGGGGAGCTCCTTCCTCGCGAGTGATCGCGCGTTGGCTTCGTCGGTGAAGATAGTTCAGCGTCCTGGAGCGGACAAGTTTCGCTCGGGCGGGTATTTGCCGGGCAGGCCGGAGCGCCGGCAGCGCCGGCAGCGCCCGGCGAGCGTGGGGCGTCAGCCCCACGGTGCTTGGTTTTGCCTTTTTGGATCTTTCTCCTAGACCTGTGCGAGGGCAGAACAAGCACCGGCCAGCTTACGCTGGCCGCTCGCCCCGTCGCACTCGTGCATTAGCACCCTGCCGTTTCTCCTTGGTAAGATCGCGAAATCCGGCGTGCCGGAAGGAGTGTCCGGTCTGGGACCGTGCGCGACAGGATGCCAGCGTGATTAACAAAACCCGTTCGACTCCCGACGCACCGCCGAGCCCTCCCTCACCTGCCCCGGCGCTCGGAGCGAGCGCTAGCTCCCCGAATCTTGCGGGCGAACGGCTCTCTTTTACCGGCACGCTCGCCTCGATGACGCATCAGCAGGCGCACGAGCTTGCTTTGCAACACGGCGGGACTGCCACGCAGCACGTCAGCCGCCAGACGACCATGCTCGTTGTCGGCGAAGAGGGCTGGCCGCTGGAGCCGGACGGGCATCCGTCGGTCAAGCTGCAAGATGCCTCGCGACTGCAGCAAGAGGGTCTGCCCGTGCGCATCGTG
>DASPSM010000724.1:0-9806 GCA_035623955.1 Planctomycetaceae bacterium | reverse complement strand
CTGGCAGAAGAAAGTGATCGAGGCGTGCGGGGCCCGCCTGGGCGCCCGGCTACGCTAGCTGCGACTTGACTCAGCCACTTGGGCGGCAAGCATTAGGGAGGCGAGGCCTCCAGGCGTCGAAGCGTTCTGGTGCGCGTTCGCAGCGCGCGTTACATTAGCGCAAGCTGACAAAACCAGCGCGAATTTCTCGGGTTGTTGGAGAGTCTTTCGTGTCGAGTGAGCTGCCCCCGGATCAGAAGCGGAAGATCGCCGCCGACTGCTTTTTAAAGGGCAATCAGGCGCTGCAAAAAGAGAATTTCGACTACGCCATCGAAATGTACACGAAGGCGGTCCGGCTGGCCCCCGATAACCTGGCGTTCCGCCAGGCCCTGCGCGGTACGGAATACAAAAAATACGACAACAACAAATCGGGGGTCAAATTCGCCGGCGTGCGGCTGACCGGAACGCGGAACACAATCCGCAAGATTCGCGGAAAGAAGGAATGGTCGAGCATGGATCAAGCCGCCGAAGAGGGACTCATGCTCAATCCGTGGGACGGAGGCCTCAACGCGGCAGTGGGCGAGGCGTGCCACAACCAGGACTACCTGGAAATCGCCGATTTTGCCTATCAATGCGCCGTTGACAGCGACCCCGAGAACAAGGATTACCTCCAGAGCCTGATGGAGATCAACGAGGCGCGCGGCAACTACAAAAGAGCGATCGAGTGCGCCAAGCGGCTCACGAAGATCGAACCCAACAATGGCAAGCTTCGCGCGCAACTGACGGGCCTCGAGGCCAAGCAGGTGATGGACCGCGGCGGCTACGATGGGGCCAAGACCACGCAGGAAGTCCGCCGCAATGCCTACGACGATTACCGTCCTGCGACCGAGAAGTACGTGCCCGACACCGTCGTCGGTCCCGGCGTGTCTCTGGAGCAGGATCTGCGGCGGGCGATTCGCAAGAGCCCCGCGGACAAAGGAAACTACATCAAGCTTGCCGAGCACTTTCGCAAGGAGAAGAACTTCGACAAAGCGGGAGACGTGCTCAAAGAGGCGCTCGATGCGACGGGGGGCGACGTCAACATCCGCGAGTTCTTCGAGGACAACGAGCTGGCGAGCTACCGTTATCAGATCGAGCAGGCCAAGTCGATGACCGGCGACGACGAGGCGTCCCAGAAGCGGATCGCCTCGTTGAAGCGGGAGCTGTTGTTGCGAGAAATCGAGGTTTTTCAGTCGCGGATCGATCGCTATCCGAACGACGCGCGCTACAAGTTCGAGCTGGGCAAGCGCCACATGCAGATGAAGGATTACAAGAAGGCGATCCCGCTCCTCCAGCAGGCCACGGTCGATCAGCGGCGCGCGCCGTCCGCGCAGGTGCTGTTGGCGAAGTCGTTCCTTGCCGAAAAGCAGGCCAAGCTTGCCCGCGCCCAGCTCGAGCGGGCTGTCGAGAAGCTCAACCCGCACGACGAGCCGGACACCTATTGCGAGGCTCACTACATCCTGGGCAGATTATGCGAAGAGGCCGGAGATCGCGACGACGCCGAGCACCATTACAGCGAGGTTTTGAGCGTCGACTACGCGTACAAAGATGCCCGCGAACGCCTCGAGAAGTTGCAGCGCGACGACGGCAAATCCGAGGTCGGTGAATGACATTCGGGTGCCACGGGCGGCCTTGTCCGCCCGTGTGCTTTTTTGGGGCGATGTGAGAAGAACACGGACAGGCAAGCCGCCCGTGCCACTCGACTAAGTCGCTCGACCCTCGTCGGTCCGTTTGGCGGCCTTGGCGGCTTCGATCCTTTTCTTGAGATCGACGTAAGTCATCCGGTCGTCGAATTCGATGCCCAGCCGCTGAGCTTCTTCTTTTTGAGCTCTAGTCGCCGGCCGCGGGACGCCGCGCTGAGTCTCGGTGGTGGCGCTGGCGATGCGGATCACGTGGCCGCACTTGGGGCACATCCCCTGCTTCCCCGCGTATTCATCGCGGACCTTGAAGGAACCCTTGCACGATGGGCAAAAGATGTAAATCGCCACGCGAGAGGCACTCCCCTCCAATGTTCGCGATCCGGCAGCGCATCTCGGCGGCATGCCGGCATCGTTTCAAGCACGTTCATCGTAAAGGATGCCTGCGCCAATCGGAAGGGGGTCAGCCGGCGCACTTTTTAGCGCGTTGCATCGGAGCGGCGTGATGTCCGCAGCCCGGCTCGAATCGTGCGAAAACTGCAGCGATCGTTACAGCGGCCTAAATGGCGCACGCCGAAACTGCGCGGTTGAACTCGCTCTGCTGAATCACCAGAATTGAAAGATCAGGGGTAGTCCTTCGTGATTTTTGGCCCTGGCAGCGCGGGGCCGCAAGGGGGCCGCTTGGACGAGAAGCGGAGCGAAAAAACCGATCCAAAAGCCCAGGCGAAGCGCCGCGTCGGCAAGTACTTCGAACTGGAGCGGAAGCTCGGTGTCGGCGGGATGGGAGTCGTCTATCTCGCCACCTACCTTAAGGATGGCCGGAAAATGGCCGTCAAAGTGCTCGCTCCCGAAATGTCCGCCGATGGCCGGCTGCTGCGCCGCTTTTTGCGGGAAATGGCCATCCTGAGCCGGCTCCGCCACCCGCACATCGTGCGGTACTACGGTGGGGGCAAGGACAAGACGCAGCACTTCTACGCCATGGAATACATGGACGGCGGCAGCGTCGAGCAGATGCTCAAGAAAAAGGGGCGCTTCACCTGGGAGGAAACGATCAATTACGCCAGGCAGGTCGCGCAGGCGCTCGAGTACGCTCACAATCACGGCATCATCCATCGCGACTTGAAGCCTGCGAATTTGTTTTTGACCAAGGAGGGAACGGTCAAGCTCGGCGACTTCGGCATTGCCCGCGACACGCAGGCCACGGCTCTCACGGCCGCCGGTCGGACGGTGGGCACGTATGCCTACATGGCGCCCGAGCAAATCTCGGGAAAGCCGCCCGTCTCGCGCAAGACCGATCTCTACGCGCTCGGCTGCGTGATGTTCGAGATGCTCACGGGCAAGCCCCCCTTTACCGCGCCCACGGCGGCCGAAATGCTGTTTGCCCATCTCGAGGAGGAGCCGCCCGAAGTCACCTCCGCGGCGCCCGACTGTCCGGAGCCGGTCAACCAGCTGGTGAGCAAGCTGCTCGAAAAAGACCCCGAAGAACGCTACTACGATGCGCTGGCTCTGCAGGTGGCCCTCGATGAAGCCACACAGAAAGTGACCGAAGAACGGACGGCGGCGCAGCAGACCATCTCTGGAAACGGCAGCGGCGCAACCGTCCTCGGAGCAGTGGGCGAGACCGTCAGTCCGAAGAAAAAGAAAAAGAAGAAAAAAAAGAAGGACGTCCCCGTCTACGAGCGGACCTGGTTTCTCGGGGCCTGCCTGGCGCTCTTGATCTTCGGGATCGGGTGGGGGCTCTGGCCCCGCAGTGAGAAGCAGCTCTTCGCGCAGGCCCAAAACTTACAGTCTCGCGACCCGATCGGAGCCAAGGACATTTACACGCGGCTGCTCAAAAGTGCTGAGTATGGCGACCAGGCGCGCGAGGAAGTCGACAATATCGACATGAAGCTCGCGGAGGACAAAGCCCTCAAGTCGCTGCATCTGGGCCGCGACCCGGACTCCGAGGCGGAACGATTGTTCATTGACGGCCTGAGGTTCGAGCAGTTCAAGGACCGGGTCACGGCCCTGGCCAAATACCGCAGCCTGATCGAGCTCTTCAAGGATCGCGACGAGGACCGCAAATACGTCAATCTCGCGCGGAAGAAAGTCAAGGAAATCGAAGAATCGGGCGAAACCAAACAGGACCTGATCTCGTTCGTCAACGACAATCTGGCTCGAGCGGACGAACTGGCGACGAAGGGGCAACGCCTCCAAGCCGAGTCGATTTGGAATTCGATCGTGACGCTATACGGCGGCAACCGCGAACTGGAGCAGCAATTGACTTACGCCCGCGCCCGGTTGAAAGGTGAAAAGGTCGAGCGAACAATTTTCGGGCTCCCCAAGCCGCCGGCTAAAGAGGAATCAAAGGAAGGCGGGTCTGCGAAGGAGAAACCATGAGCGGAGAAGCCGTCGGGCGGCCGATGGAAATCCTGCTGGTGGAGGACAGCCTGACGGCTGCCCGCATGGCGATCGGCGCGCTGAAGAAAGGACCTGTTCCGCATCGGCTGACCTGGTTGACCGACGGACAGGACGCTTCCGAATTCGTGTATCGGCGGGGCCGCTTCGCCCGTGCGCCGCGCCCCGATTTAATCTTGCTGGACCTCACTCTGCCCAAGAAGGACGGCCGCGACTTTTTGGCGGAGATCAAGTCCGACGAGGATCTCCGTACGATCCCGGTGGTCGTGCTGACCAGCTCCACAGACGAAGAAGATGTCGCGCAGACGCAAGTCCTCGAGGTCGAGAGCTACATGACCAAGCCGGTCGACATCGACAAATTCCTCAAGCTGATCCGGGACCTGGCCCGGTATTGGCGCGCGGATATGATCCTCCCGACTTGACGAGCCATGAGTCAACCCGAACAGGACTCGATCCCGGACGAGCCGGTCATTAGAGATCCCAGCAGCACCGTGCTTCCCAACCGCCTGGTGGCGGTGGTGATTGCGCTGGCCTTTTTGCCGCTGGCCCTGAACGCGCTCAACATCAGCTTTTCCGCCGTTTCGCGTCCGGCGATTGCAAGCGAAGAAACGCCTCCCACGCTGGCGGATCAGGTGCTGCTCGCGCAGCAATTGGGGACCGGCGAAATCATCCACGTGCTGATGGAATGGACGGCCTTCATGATCGCCGTCGCCACGGCTGTCTTCGCGATCAACCACTATTTCGTGGCCCATGACGTCACGACCCCGACGATCAGCACCGCGCTGTTTTTCTCCGGCATGATCGACGGCTTTCAGTCGCTGGCCGCCGTGCACCTGTTGCCGTTCGTCGTCGACATCGAGAACTTTTTGCCCTTCACGTGGTTTGCATCGCGGATGGTCAACGTCTGCTTTCTGATTGCCGGCACGGTCCCCTTCGTCTGGTATCACCGACGCTGGAACGCTCGCCCCGCAGATCGCGACTTGCGGTTTTTCCTGCTGACTGCCGTGCTCTTCATGCTGATGGCCTATGTGATTGTCTTTCTCTGCGCGTGGTCGCCCCACTTGCCGACGGCTCTTTATCCCGATGCCCGCGTGGTCCATCGCCCGTGGGATCTGATCCCGCTGTCCCTCTACTTGTTTGCCGGCGCAGTCGTCTTTCCGCGGTTTTATCGCGCCGAGCCGAGCATCTTCTCGCACGCGCTGTTCGTCAGCGTGATTCCCAACGTGGCTGCTCAGATCTACGCGGTCTTCGGCTCGACCCAACTCTTCGACAACGGCTTCAACATTGCGAGCTTTGAAAAGATCGTCGCATACGCCGTCCCGCTGATGGGTCTGTTGCTCGATTACCGCCGCGCGTACTATGCCGACGTTGCGCTGCAGGTCACTCACGAAAAGTTGCGGGTCGCGCGCAACGTCCAGCAGGGGCTTTTGCCGCAAGCGCCCCCCCGGCTGCCCGGATACGACATTGCGGGGTGCTACGATTCGGCCGACATCGTGGGGGGCGACTACTACGACTACATCCCGATGGCCGACGGCCGCCTGGGAATCGTCGTGGCCGACGTCAGCGGGCACGAAATCGGCGCGTCGCTGTTGATGGCAAAGACCCGCGCCTATCTGCGGGCACTGGCCAAAAGCGACGACGACTTGCAGACGCTGCTGGGCCGGCTGCACGAATTCCTGGTCGTCGATACGCAGGACAAGTGGTTTGTCACGATGTTTTTTGCGGCCCTCAACCCGCAGACCGCGACGCTGGAGTTTGCCGGGGCCGCCCAGCAGGCGCATGTCGTGCGACAGGACGGGTCAGTCACGGTCTTGCGCAGCACGTCGACGCCGCTGGGAGTCTTTGCCGACCATCCTCCTCGCTGCTCGCCCCCAATCACGCTGTTGCCGGGTGAAATTTTTGTCGCGCTCACCGACGGATACATCGAAGCCAGGTCTCCCACCGGCGAGCAGTTCGGCACGCAGCGGATGTTGGCGGTTGTCCGCGAGAACCGCGGCCGGCCGGCCTGCGAAATCATCGACGCGCTCAAACATTCCGTGCGAGTCTTCTGCGCGTCAGGAGCCCCGGCCGACGATCTGACGGCGGTGATCGTGCGTCGCACGGGCTGAACGCCGGCGCCCTCGCTTTTGCGGACCCGTCGGCATTCGAGGTTTCTTGGCGGTGCTTGGCCCGATACAGGATTGACCACACCTCACGCGCACGCCACGATTGGTAAGATCGCTCCTTGCAGAACGCCTCCCTGTCGGCAGTTCGATGAAACCGCTCCGCCACCCGATTTTAGAGCTCTCCCGCCCCAAGCGGGTCGCGCTGTTTGGCGTTGCCTTTCTGATCGGGTTCGTGCTCTGGTACGCGCTGCAGCAACTGGACGTGCCCCTCCAAACGCGCGAAGCGCGTTGGGGCATCGTCTCGTTGGAGCTGTCCGGCACGGTCGAGCGGAGTCAGGAGATCATCGATTCGTGGAAAGGGACCGCGCTGGATAACGCGCGGAGCGGCCTGCTGCTCGATTTCATTTTTCCGTTGTGCTACTCGACGGTGATGACGATCGCCTGCTTCTGGGCGGCGTCGCTGTTTCGAGACCGCGGTTTCCGCAAGACGGCCTGGCTGGCGACGGTGATCGCCTGGCTCCAGTGGCCGGCGGCCGCGTGCGATTACCTCGAGAACATCGCCCTGTGGATCCAGATTCGAGGGCCGATTCAGGATCCCTGGCCGGCGATCGGCCGCGACTCGGCGATCATCAAGTTCACACTGGTCGCGATTGGCTTATGCTGCGTCGTTGGGGCGCTGGTCATTTTGGTGCTTCGACGCCGCGCGCGACTGGCGCCGGTCCCCGCGCCCATAACCAAACCGGCAATGCCGTCTGCACCGAGCGTGGAGGCGCCCATCCGCCCCGTGGCGTCACACCCGAGCCCGCCCGGCGAGCGGCCGGCGTAAGCCGGCCGGTGCTTCGATCAGAGCGTCCAGCGACCCAGCACGGCGATCTTGGTCAGCCCAGCGGCACTTTGTGCCGTTCGCCTGGAACTTCCCGCACGTACTGCGGCACCGCGTATCCCGGCAGCCGAGCCAGCAGCTCCTCGATCAACGCGAGCCCCCGCGGCACCGCGACCTCGAAATGCGCCGTGCCGCCCACGCGGTCGAGCTGGTGCAGGTAGTACGGCATCACGCCGACGTTGATCAGTCGTTCGCAGAGCTCGGTCAGCGGCTCGACTGCGTCATTAATCCCCGCCAGAAGCACCGTCTGGTTGAGCACGGTCAGGCCGCTTGTCACCAACAGCCGCAGCGCATCCCGGCAGTCATCGACGATCTCGGCCGGATGATTGGCGTGGACCACGACGATTGGCGTCATCCGAGTCGAATCCAGCAGATCGATCAGCCGCCCGGTGACCCGCGACGGCAGCACGATCGGCAGGCGAGTGTGGACTCGCAATCGGTCGAGATGCCCAATCTCGTCGAGACGCGCGACGATCTCCAAGAGCCGCGCGTCGGAGAGCATCAGCGGGTCGCCGCCGCTCAGGATAATCTCGCGAATCGAAGGATCGGCCCGCAGCCGCTCGAAGGCCGGCTCCCAGTCGGCCAGCCGGCGCGGCTCGTCACCATACGGGAACGATCGTCGGAAGCAATACCGGCAGTGAATCGCACAGGCGCCGGTCGAAATCATCAGCGCTCGCCCCGCGTATTTTTGCAGCAACCCGGGTGCCTGGTGGGCCGATGCTTCTTCGAGCGGATCGCGCGTGAATCCCGGATGCGATTGGTTCTCGGCGTCCAGCGGCAGCACCTGGAGCAACAACGGATCCCGTGGATCGCCCAGTCGCATTCGCCGCAGAAAGCTGTCTGTGACAAAGAGTGGAAACAGCTCAGCTGCCCGCCGAGCGCCGGGGCGCAACGAATCGGGCAGGCCCAGGCGATCGATCAGAATGTCGGGGTCGCGAATGGCGTCGGCCAGCTCTTGCTGCCAGGCTGTCGGACGCGCGCGAATTTCGGTGCGGGCTTCGATGGCGGTCTCCTGATGGTCGGCTTGGGCCGGCAGGGTCGGGTGTCGGCATTTCCCGGCTGGAATCGTTATGTTATCCTCGCGGCTCACGCCGATATCGTCGAATGAGCGGGGCATCAAGGCCCCGAGTTCTTCGCTTATAGTCTTCCAGCGATTCGAGTTAAAGAGAACGGAGCGATGCCTCAAATCAACGCGGGCGACTTCCGCAAGGGAATCAAAGTCGTCGTCGAAGGTGAGCCCTACGAGATGACGGAGTGCAACTTCGTCAAGCCGGGCAAGGGCCAGGCCCTGTACAAAACCCGGTTGCGAAACCTGCTCAAGGGGACCCTGCTCGACCGCACCTACAAGAGCGGCGACGCCCTGGAAGAAGCCGATATCCACAAGAGCGAAGGGCAGTTCCTGTACCGGGCCGGCGACGAATTCGTCTTCATGGACAACGAGTCGTTCGAGCAGTACACGCTGACGGCTGAGCAGTGCGGCGACGGCGCCAAATTCCTGCTCGAGAACGCGACCGTCGGCCTCATGTACTGGAACGGCCGGCTGATCGAGATGACGCCGCCTGCTCAAGTCATCGTCGAAGTCACCTACACGGAGCCGGCCGCCCGCGGCAACACGGCGACCAACGTCAACAAGCCGGCAACGGTTCAGACGGGGGCGACGGTCAACGTGCCGGCGTTCATCAATCAGGGGGACAAAATCAAGGTCGACGCCCGCACGGGGACGTACATCGAACGCGCCCGCGAATGACCGGCGGGGCCGGCTGGTGCGGGCCAGGCGCGGCCTGCTGGTGCGGGCTTGCCGCGTGAAAGCTTACTCGCGAACAGGCGGCTAGCCCGCAGAAAAACATCCAACGGACGCCTCCAAGGAAGGAGTCGCGATGGACAAACTGGAGATCGCACTGTACGGCGGGGCCGTCTACCTGGCGATCAAATCACTGGTCTCGTTGATGGCCGATCACAGTCGCACGTTCAAGCAGCGTCTCGCCCAGGAACTGATTGCCGCCAAAAAGGCCGCAGCCAAGACGGATGCGGAAGAAACACCGCCCCCCGAGAAATCGGAACGCCCATTCAAGAAAGCCGGCTAGCCGCCAGTGGCGGTTTGTGCGGGCTAGCCGCGTGTTGTTTCAACCGCGAATGTGCGGCTAGCGTTAAGATAGGCGAGAGATCTCAAGTTCTCGGAAGTTCTAGCTAGAGTGAGAAAATCCGCCAGCGGCGCGTTTGTGCGACGCTAGCCGGCATCACCGCTAACCCGCCAACACGCGGTCACCCGCAATAAGCGATGGATCATAATCGCAAGGTCTATATTGAGACGGTCGGCTGTCAGATGAACGAGCTCGACAGCGAGCTGGTTGTGGCCGCTCTGCGCCGCGAAGGTTACGAGCTGACGGCCGACGTTCACGAGGCAGACACGGTTCTGTTCAACACCTGCAGTGTCCGCGAGCATGCCGAGCACAAGATTTACAGCCAGTTGGGGCGTCTGCGGCACAGCAAAAAACGCCGGCCCAGGCAGGTCATCGGCGTGATGGGCTGCATGGCCCAGAAGGACCAGGAGCTGATCTTTCAGCGGGCGCCGCACGTCGATTTGGTGGTGGGCACCGGGCAGCTGTCGGAGATTCCGCGACTGATTGCCGAGAGCCGGGCCAGTCGGCAGCGGGCTGTCGCCGTCAGCCTGAGTCGCCACGAGGGAACGCGCGTCGAAGTCTCTGAGAGTTTCCAGAGCTACGATCCGCTCCGCGAGCCGGAGATGCGGCCTTCGCCGTTTCAGGC
>DASPSM010000716.1:0-5352 GCA_035623955.1 Planctomycetaceae bacterium | reverse complement strand
GGCGGTTCATGCGAGAGAAACGTGAATCAAGCGCGACACGCATCGCTCAGCTTCCCGTGTTCGTCGTGGTTGGCGCGCGGCCGCTTGATGAACGATCTGCGATGACTTATGGTAGCCGCAGACCGCTCCAGCTAGGAGTTTTTTTTGCAGGATCGACCGCAATTTAACTGGAGAACAACCATGATGACTCGACGCGAAGCTCTAAAGGCCGGCGCGTTCGCCGGTGCCGCGCTGGCTGCCTTGCCGGGAGTGCTCGATCAAACGAGCCGAGTCGCCCTTGCCGCGGATCCGCCGCCGAAGGGCCCATTTACGCTGCCCCCGTTGGGATACGCCTACGACGCGCTCGAGCCTTACATCGACGGGCAGACGATGCAGATTCACCATGACAAGCATCATGCCGCCTACGTCGCCAACCTCAACAAGGCCGTCGCCGATTATCCCGACGTGGCCAAATTGTCCGTGGAAGACATCCTCAAGGACTTGAACGGCGTTCCCGAGAAGATCCGCACGGCCGTCCGCAACAACGGCGGCGGACATTTCAACCATTCGCTGTTCTGGCAAATGCTCAAGAAAGGGAGCGGCGCACCGTCGGGCGAGTTGGCGACGGCGATCGATTCGGCATTTGGCGGATTCGCTGGGTTCAAGCAGCAGTTCAGCAAAGCCGCCACTGGTCAATTCGGCAGCGGCTGGGCCTGGCTGGTGATCGGCGCCGACAAGAAGCTGGCCATCGAGCCGACGGCCAATCAGGATTCGCCGGCCAGCCAGGGCAAGCATCCGTTGCTTGGCATCGACGTGTGGGAACACGCTTACTATCTCAAGTACCAGAATCGGCGACCCGAGTACATCGCCGCGTTTTTCAACGTCATCAACTGGGACTACGTCGCCGATCGCTACCAGAAGGCTGTTGCCTAGCGAGCGGACGAAGCGCAGGACGCATCGGCCAGATCATCAATTGAATGTCACGAAGATCGACCCCTCGCTGGCCCCTTTCCAGTTGGGCACGTGGAGCACGCGGCCGTTGAGTTCGACTGTTACGCTTTCCGGCTTGGCAGTCGGTATGTAGACGTCGGCCGCGGTGATGAACGGACTGTTCCACATTTTCCCCTCGGGGAGCGAGGCGTCGGTCTTTTTGTTTTGGTTGGCGTCGAACACGTAAAATCCGACTTTAGTTCCTCGCTCCGGGGCGATCTTCTCGGTCGCGAGCTCGACCCCGTTGACCTTCAGGCTGTCGCGACCGGCGACAATGGCGCCGTTGAGTTGCGAGACGATCATCGTTGACGAGTCGTCGCTGAGTTTGAGTGCTTCCTCGAGCTGGGCGGTCGCCGGGAGTTTCGGATCGCGCGTTTTCAAGTAGACCAGGAGATCGGTCCGCTCGTAGGGCTCGCGGTAGAAATGCACGGGGCGTTTGGCGCCCGGTGCCGTCAAACATAACTCGTAATGCTGACCCGGCTTGGCGCGGAAGGGGCCCCATTTGCCTGATTTCTCGGCGACGAACGACGCGTCAGGCCGATCGTGGACGCGGCGGCCGGTATCAGCCGCAACTTCATAGACGTCGACCGTCGCGCCGGAGAGTGGCGTGTTGGACGGGAAGATCTTGGTGAAGCCCCCGACCGCAATCGGTTCGAGCGGCCGGACGTCGAGCGTCTGCGCGACTTTGCCATCGTTGAAGAACGAAAAAACGTGCCCAAACGTTTCACTGCAGGTTGCCGCGCCCACGTGGTCGGGCTTTTCGAGCACGATGTGCCTGGCCCCTGACTTCGCTGACCCCGGTCCGAGCAGCTTATCCCCCTTGGAGCCGATGACTAGCGTGGGAACGCCTCCTTCGTTGCCCGCGGCTCGCCCGGCGATATTCGCATAATGCGCCACTTTGGCCGCACGCTTGGGATCGGATAGATAATCCTTGCTGACCGACGTTCCCCGCGAGTGCCCGATCAGGTCGATCTTGTCGAAGCCTGTTTGCGCCCGGACGGCGTCAATGAACTTGTCCAGCGGTTCCGACCCGCCGGTTGGACCCGTCGAATCGTAGTCGTACGTATACAGCCAACTCGCGGGGTAGCCATTGCTCTCGAAGAGCCGGGCCGGACGTTCGAACTGTTCTCCGGAGCCAGCAAAACCGTGGACGAAAACAATCGGACGAAACGACTTGTTTGCCCCGAAGTCGACGTCGCCGTTCCAGCGCAACGCCTCGTCGTCGGCCAAGACTCGCGAGGCGACCATGAGTGCGAAAAGGCAAACCCAAGATCTGGTGGTCTGTTTGTAAATCATCGTGCGGATTCCTCCGGGGATGCGCGGGTCCTCTTCGGTTGGAGCTTGTCAGGCGCCTAAGATACCAGGGGCAAACCGCTCGGCACCAACATAATATTTTGTCAGGATTCTCCACTCTGCCTCCCCACTGTTGCGTCCGGAGAATGCCGACGGCAGGCAACTTTTTTCGGTGCCGACGCCACAGTAGAATGACCGCTCCGCAGGATCGTCCGTACAAACGCAGACGAAAGGATGTCGCATGAAAGCCTGTTTCTCGCTGTTGCTCTCGGCCACAATCGCCGTTTTTGGATCCAGCATCTCGAACGCGCAGGAAAGCACGAAGGCCGTTTGCGTGCTCGAGCCGATCGCGAAAAGCGGGGTCACGGGAACGATCGTCTTCGAGCTGGTCGGAAATCATGTGCACGTCAGCGGCAAAATCAGCGGACTGACGCCGGGCAAGCACGGTTTCCACATCCACCAATTTGGCGATCTGACTGACGGCGAAAAGGGAGAATCGGCGGGCGGCCACTTCAACCCACACCGGATGGCGCATGGTGCACCCGACGCTCGCTCGCGACACGTCGGCGACCTGGGCAACGTCGAGGCCAATTCGGAGGGGGTCGCCGTGATTGATCAGGATGATAAGCTGATCAAGCTTTCCGGCGAGAATTCGATCATTGGCCGATCCGTCGTTGTGCACGCCAATCCCGATACCTACGTCCAACCAACGGGTAATGCCGGCGGGCGCGTGGCGGTCGGCGTCATCGGCTGGGCCAATCCCAAGACGAAGTAGTGCCGGCTAAACGCGAAGAACGCGCGGTCTTGGCGAGCGGTGCGGTTCACCCCTTGATGACGCCGATCGGTCGCAGCCGCGCGACTTTCTTCGCCAGGCCCGCGCGGTGCACGACCTCGACGACGAGGTCGACGTCCTTGTAGGCGTCTGGCTGTTCCTCGGCCAGCCCCTGCCAAGAGCGGGCCTGCGCGACCACTCCCCGCTTGCGCAACTCCTGATCGATCTTGCGCCCCTTCGACTGTTTGACCGCTGCCGTTCGGCTCAGCAGGCGTCCCGCGCCGTGGCACGCGCTGCCGAAGGTCTGCTCCATGCTGCCGGGCTGACCCAACAGCACCCAACTCGCCCGCCCCATATCTCCCGGGATCAGGACCGGCTGGCCGATTTCGTGGTAGTCGTGCGGCAATTCGGCGTGATGAGGGGGATAGGCTCTCGTCGCCCCCTTGCGATGCACCCACACGCGTTTTTGCACGCCGTCGACGTCGTGCTCCTCAAACTTCGCAATGTTGTGCGCGACGTCATAAACCAGCTCGAGGCCCAGCTCGCTCCATGTCCGCCCGAAGATCCGCTCGAAAACTTCGCGGGCCTGCCACATCAGGAGCTGGCGGTTGCCCCAGGCGAAGTTTGCCGCGGCTCGCATCGCGCCGAGATAGTGCTGTCCTTCCGGGCTGTGGATCGGCGCGCAGGCCAGTTGCCGATCGGGAAGTTCGATCCCGTATCTCTCGGGAACGCCGCGCAGGCCCCGGAGCGCGTCATCACAAACTTGATAGCCCAAGCCGCGCGAACCGGAGTGAATCATCACGCACACCATGTTCTGGGCCAGCCCGAGGGCGTCGAGGGCCGCCTGGTCGAAGACGCGATCGACGACCTGCACCTCCAGAAAGTGGTTCCCCGAACCGAGCGTGCCGCACTGGTCGTATCCGCGATCGAGGGCCCGGTCGCTGACAAAGTCCGGCCGCGCGCCCGGAAGGCAACCGTGAGCCTCGGTGAATTCGAGATCCCGATCCGTGGCCAAGCCTCGGCCCAGCAGAAACCGCGGCCCTGATTCGAGCAGCTGACGCAGCTCGTGGTGGTCGAACCGGTACTTGCCGCCGTGACCCGCTCCGGTCGGGATGCAGCGGAACAGCTCCCGTACGAGCGTCTCGATCGCGGGCCGCACCTCACCCTCGGTCATGTTGCTCCGCACGAGCCGCACGCCGCAGTTGATGTCGTAGCCGACCCCTCCCGGCGAGATGACGCCGCCGTGCTCGGGGTCGGTTGCGCACACGCCGCCAATGCAAAAGCCATAGCCCCAATGGATGTCGGGCATCGCCAGGCTGGCCCGCTGGATGCCGGGAAGAAAAGCCACGTTGGCGACCTGCTCGGCTGCCTGGTCCTGGCGGATCAACTTGATCAACGCGTCGTCGGCGTAGATCAATCCATCGACGAGCATTCCCGGCTTATACGATTTCGGGATCCGCCACAGGCAGTCGTTGACCCGTTCGAGGGGTCCGGTGAATTGCTTGGAAGCCATAATCGGCCCTTCCGAGGGTCTCAGGGGTGATTCGTCAAATGTCGAGAATCACCTCGGCCCGCCAACCGTCCGGGACTTGCTCGACCGCGAGCCCGTGGTAGGTCACGGCCTTGACCTCATGGGCAAGCGAATGCCGCGCCGGGTCGCAAGTCTCGCCGCGCACCGTAGCAGAGAGCCCCGTGTCATCGACAACCGTCTCGAATTCGCACGCCAGGAACTGCTTGGATTCAAACAGAAAGAGCAACTCATCCAGCCAGTCGACGAACAAATACTCGACGTCGCGTCCCGCTACACGCAGGCTCAACTCCTCGCGAGGCTCAACCGCTTCGGGATTTGACACGATCACCGACAGCAAGGCTCGCCCCCCCTCGGCGAAAAGACTGTTCACGTCCGCGGCGTGGATCCGCAAACCGAGATCAGCCGTATGGTCGAAGACTTCAAACATCGACAGGCCCGCCTACCATTCGAGGCGCTCGAAGCGCTGCCATTATAGGGCCGCTACGCTGCTGCCGCCGTTCCTGCGATTGAGCGTACTGGCGGCGGGGTCCAGCGTGCGCTATCCTCACCGGCTTGACCATCAATGTCGACGGCGGCTTCGTGATGCATTGGTGAGTGAGGCCAATGTCCAAAGTCTGAGAGCACAGATTCGCGGCCCCGCGGATGTATTTGACTTTGGACCTTGGACTTTGGACCTTGGACTTATGCCTGGCCGGCCGCGAATTTGCGTCGTCGGATCGATCAACGCGGACCTCGTCGTTCGCTGTGCGCGACTGCCTCGCCCGGGCGAGACGATCTCTGCCCGCGA
>DASPSM010000476.1:0-4209 GCA_035623955.1 Planctomycetaceae bacterium | reverse complement strand
ACGAAAGTTCCCCTCGTTTCAATTGCCCCACGCGGCGGGCAAGTGATACAGCATTGCGTAGATGATAACACCTGTCGCCGATACGTAAACCCAAACCGGAAAGGCGACTGTCGCCCAGCGGCGGTGAGACGCGAAGCGGCCCTTCGCCGCCAGGTAAATCATTCGTATTGCCAAGATCGGCACGAAGAACGCCAGCACGATATGAGAAATCAGGATCAGCAAATAGGCGTCGCGAATCAATCCGGTTCCGCCGAACGCGCGGGATCCGCTCCCCGTGTAGTGGTGCAGCGCGAAGTGGTAGACGAGGTAACAGGCCAGAAACAGGGTCGAAGCCCCAAAGGCGGTCAACATGGCCCGCCTGTGGGCCCGCACCCGGCCATTGCGAATCATTGCGAATCCGCCCAAGAGCAGCACGAGCGACGCGGCGTTCAGGCTGCCGTTGACGTGGGGGAGCGCCAGCACCCATCCGGGGACGTTCAACGCTCAGCCCCTTTTGCAGGAGCGGGCGCGGATCGGGAAGCGTCGGGCAAGTGCGTGCGATTTGCCTTCGCCCCCTGAACGTAGGGCGCCAGGTCGTGCTCGAGCCGGACGATATCGACGTCGTCAAGCGCGTTGTACTTCGCGACAACCACCCCCTTCTCGTTCACCCGCAGGATATTGACCGAATGCAAGACTTCGTAGCCCGGCTCGCGGTCCTTACCAGTCATTTCCTTCACCGGCATTTTGAAGCTCTCGTTGATCAGCCGGTAAGTTTTGTCCTTGTCGCCCGTGAGATACAGCCAGCGATCAGCGTCGGCCCCGAACGCCTGCGCGTAGCGATTGAGCACGTCGGGCTTGTCGAAGTCGGGATCGACCGTCAAGGTCACAAGTTTCACATCGGTGCCAACCAGCAGCCGCTGCAGCTCGCTCATCCGTCCGCTCACTTTTGGGCAAGGGCCTGCACAGCGGGTAAAGATGAAAGAAATCAGCCACGGATGTCCCAGCAAATCGGCCTTCGTCACCTTGCGGCCGCTGCGTTCGGTGAAGGTGAAATCCTGAATGCCCGCTTGATCCCACGCGGGCGTGGCCGGAGAACTTGGCGAAACGGCGGCAACGGCCGGAGCTCCTGCCTCGCCCGGGACCGCGGTCATGTTTGGGGACATTTGGATCGACCCTGCCCGGGCCCTGGCCTGGATCGAGTCACGCAGTCGTCCGGCAGCTTTCCACACGACGAAGCCCATCAACAGGGCCGATGTCCACAACACGATGGCCAGAACCACTCGCCCGCGACTCGGGCCGGTTCGCTTCCCCGTGGAGGCCGAGCCGCCTTGTTTTTCGGTGATCGAATCGTTCAGGTGCTGAGACATATCAAGGTCGAACTCATCTAGCGCGCATTGCGGACTGATCGCCGGCCGGTCAACCAGACCGCCGCGACAAAGGCGACCACGCAAAAGAGCGCCGTAACTGCCAGGCACGTCGCCACGCTCGGCAATCCCGCTTGCGAGGCGCCTCCCTGCTCCGCGCGCGCGAACAGAATTCGCTGCAGCCCGACGACGCCATACGTGAGCGGGTTGATCCGCATCACCCAAGCCAGCCAACCCGATGCGGGCACCGGGAAGAATGCGCCGGATAACAGCCACATCGGCATCAACAGCACGCTCATGAGCGCGTGGTAGCCCTGTGTGGAATCGAGGGGCCACGCCATCACATATCCGAGCGCGGTGAGCGCGAATCCCTGCAAAACCAAAAACGCCAAAATCGCCGCCATATCGACGGCCGAGAGCGAAAAACTCATGTGGGGCGAGAGCCCCACCAACCAGAGCAGCGGTCCTAAGAGCAGAAACAACGCCGCCTGAATCACAGCCAGCGCGGTTCCGCCGGCGACTTTTCCCAAAACGAGGGACGCTCGCGGCAGCGGGGCGACGAGCACCGCCTGCAAAAAGCCCTCGCGCCGATCCTCGATGATCGAAATCGTGGAAAAAATCGCCGTAAAGAGGACGATCAGCACGGCAACGCCGGGCAAGAAATATTCCTGGTAGCTCATCCCGGCCGGGGCCCACGCCGGCGCTCGAAATGTGCCGCCCAAGCCGGCTCCAAACAGAATCCAGAAAATAAATGGCTGGCCGAGCGCCCCGACAACGCGCGTCCGCTGTCGAAAGAAGCGGACCAGCTCGCGGCTGGCAAGCGACCAGGCGGGAAGCCAGAAACCGACCGCCGGGACGGCTTCCGTGCGGGCGCCGGGCACGCCGCTTTGGTTACTCGCCTCCACCAATGGGGCTGCCGTCGCCGTCATTGTGGATCCTCGTCCCAGAAGCGATGCCCAGTCCGTTCGATGAAGACGTCCTCGAGCGTCGGCTTGCCCAGCGACACCGTTTTCACCTCGTCGGGAAACGCGTCCACCAGGTCGCGCACGAATTCGTGCCCGCGGCTCTTGCCGATCCGCAGCGCCCCCCCGATTTTTTGCGGCGTGACCCCGAACCGCTCGCGAATTCTCGCGGAGAGCTGGTCCGGCTCGTCGCATTGCACGGTGACGTAGTCGTCGCCGAGCTTCGAGCGCAGCGCCAGCGGCGTGTCGAGCGCGATCAAGCGGCCGCGGTCCAAAATGCCCAAACGGTCGCAGCGTTCGGCTTCTTCCATCAGGTGAGTCGTGACGAGCACGGTCACGCCGTCCTCTTCGCGAAGGCTTCGCAGATACCGCCACAAATCGTGCCGCGCGCCCGGGTCGAGTCCCGTGCTTGGCTCGTCGAGCAGGAGCAGTTGCGGCCGGTGCAAGAGCCCCTTGGCGATCTCGACGCGTCGCTTGAGGCCTCCCGAGAGCGTTTCGGCCCGTTCGGCGAGCCTCTCCCTCAATCCTAACTTGTCGGTGAGCAAGTCAATCCTTTGCCGCAGGTGCGACCCGAAAAGTCCGTAGATCTGTCCCTGGTATTTGAGGTTTTCTCCGACGGTCAGCTTGGGATCGATGCTGGGCGACTGAAACGTCACGCCGATGTGCTTACGCACTTCGTTGGGTTCACGGGCCAGGTCGAGGCCGAGAATCCGCGCCTGCCCCTGCTGAATGGGCAGGAGGGTGCTCAAGATGCGAAAGAGCGTCGTCTTCCCGCCGCCGTTGGGGCCAAGCAACCCGAAAATGGCGCCTGCTTCGACCGAGAATTCGACGCCATCGAGGGCGCGGCGCTCGGCGTACGAGTGGCACAAGCCCCGAACTTCGATCGCCGGCGCGGCTTCCATCAATGGGGACTTTCGGACGTCGTCTCCAGCTGCGTGTGCGATCGCTCCGTCACTTTGGCCGAGTTCTGCGGAATGTCGGTCGGGTAGTAGTGAACGCCCACGTCCGGCAAGAGTGCCAGCGGCAGCCCGATGGCCAGGATGATGGTGGGGCTCAACAGCAAAAACTTCCAGCGCCCCTCGAATTTGAGGTGCATGAAATACGTCATCACAAACAGGGCCTTCGCGGTCGCGACCGACAGCACCAGCACGGCGACCACGATGTTGATGCCGTGGATGACCTTCCCCTCGATATGAAACAGATCGCACGCGACGGAAATCAGCGTGAGGATGCAGAGCGCCCCAAACACGCCGAAATACCACACGTGGTGCGGCGCGTGCGAGTCGTGATGAGCGGGCGTCGCGTGAGCTTCGGTCATAGATTCGATTCCGATCCTTGTGCTCTGTCGACTTTCAGATGATGTAAATCAATGGAAACAGGAAGATCCAAACCAGGTCGACAAAGTGCCAGTAAAGTCCGCAATTCTCGACGTAATCGGTCCAGCGGTGATCGAGCGTGATGATCCAGAGCGGGATCGCAAACAGAATCATCCCCACGATGACGTGCAGCGCATGAAAACCCGTCATCAGAAAGTACGTCGAGGCGAAGATGTTCCCGTACTTGATCGGATGATGCGCCTCGAGCCCGCCCAGCAGGGCCGCAAACTCGGGATTCTTCTTGAGCGCTTCGAGTTTCTCAGAGAGCGGCACGAGTTGCAGCTTGAGTTCCTGGTGCTGCGCGCGAAGCGCGAGGTACTCCTTGTCGAGCGCCTTGAGGGCGTCGATCTTTTTGCGTTCCTCGGGCGAGGCGTTCTTGGTTTTTGCGTCGATTGCCGTCCGCTTGTCCGCCAGCCGCGAGGCCTCCGAGTCGGGCACGTAGAGCGCGTATTGGCGGTTGAGGAGCTTGTCAAAGTCGCCCAGAGTCTTCGTCATCGCCTGGTTGTCATCCTCGGCGATGTGGCCGGG
>DASPSM010000702.1:0-2077 GCA_035623955.1 Planctomycetaceae bacterium | reverse complement strand
TGGCATGAGTAAAGCGGCAGGGCGTCTCAACCAGTCTCGTGATGCGCGACAGGTTCGTCATGGTAGTGACGCCGCTGTCGCGCGACGTGCCGCGGCGAGAAACCGCTCCCCCGGGGTAGCCCCGGAGAGACAAGCCGGCCGTGCATCACGGCAAACTCATCGCCTTGAGACGCCCCGCCGATGGACCATGATGATGCGTTGGCCCGCGAGCCGTCAAGGAGAATCGCGGCCCGACGATGATCGCGGGCGTGCAGCTGTTACTTGGGTGGGAAATTGGCAGACCGGCGTGGTAGGCTGTCGGGCATCGGGAAATCCACACGTTTGTTCACCCAGGGAGTTAGGCCATGTCTGCACGTCCTCGGTCGGATGATGCCAACGAAACGCGAGAACAACGCATCGAAGGCCTCATGAAGGAACTGCGGCCGAAGGTCGAGGCGACCGTTCGCCAGTTGGTGGAGCGGGCCCTCGACGTGCCGGAGGCGGAAGAGTTCGGAACCATCGACTTCGAGTTCCGTGACGCGGGACAGCAACTGGTCAACCAGGTCCGGCAAGCCAGCGTGGCGAGCCGGAAAAAAAGGGGTACGTAGGCTGCAGCGTCACCTGTCCCGAGTGCGGCTACGCGGCCAAATTTCATTCCTATCAGCAGCGGCGCGTGCTGACGGTGCATGGGGCGCTGTACGTGCGGCGGGCGTATTACTACTGTGGCCGCTGCCGGCAGAGTTTCCTCCCCTATGACGAGGTCCTGGGACTGACCGACGAGATCAGCCCGGGACTGATGCCGCTCGTCTGTCTGGCGGGGACGCTCTTGCCCTTCGCCGATGCGGCCGAAGATGTGCTCCGCCGCTTTGCCGGCGTGCGCGTGTCGGCCTCGACGGTGCTGCGCGACACCGAAGGCGCCGGGGAACGCTTGCGGGCGCAGCAAAAAGCCGGACACATGGTCCAGCCGACCCAAGCCGAGCCGCAGTGGACGACGCCGCGCCCGGCCGGCCAACCGGCGGCGTATGTCGGCCTGGATGCGTTCAGCGTGCCCATGCAAGGCCCGGGCGCGGCCAAGGCCGAACACCGCATGCTCTACACCGCGCTCTTGTATACGCCCGAGAAGGAGCACAGCCGCTACCTGGTCGATTTTGAGCTCGATGCCTTGGCGGAACAGGTACGTGCCCAAGCCCGCGCGCTGGGCATTACCGAGGTCAGTGCCTTGATTGCCGTGACCGATGGCGGCAACGGCCTGGAGGAAGCGCTCCAGCGTCACCTGGCCGACAACCTGACGACCATTCTCGATTGGTATCATGCCGCCGAACACCTGGGCGACTTTGCCAAGCTCTGGCACGCCCGGGACGAGGGGGCGCGGCAGCAGTGGACCGACGAGGCGAAGGGCATCCTCTACGAGCAAGGCGGCGCGGCCTTGCTGGCGCACCTGCAGGGGTTGACGTTGCCGCCGCGGACTTCGGCCGAAGTGCGTGAGACCCTGCGGCAACTGATCGGCTATTTTGAAAAGAACCGTCATCGCACCGACTATCCGACGTATCGGCAAAAGGGCTGGGACATCGGCAGCGGACCGACGGAAGCGGGCTGCAAGATCATCGGCGAACGCCTGAAGGGCTCGGGCATGCGATGGGTCGAAGCGGGCGCCGCGACGGTGGCGGCGTTGCGCGCCCTGTACGTCAGCGGGGGCAAGGTCTGGGACGGCTTCTGGGCGCAACCCCACCGACCCGCCGCGTGAAAATCACCCAAGTAAAAGACGCTTACCCAGCATTGCCACGCTCCGGCGTGGGAACCAGGAGGGCTTACCGGATGTAGACAGGATTGGCCAGAATCCAGGGCCGCCACTCACCGTCCAGTTTGAGCCAGGCCTCCAGGCGATAGACACCTGGCTCTTTGACGGCAAGCGCAAACGTCGCCTCGCCCTCCGACTTCGCGATTTCCAGGCCGCCTCGGAGCAATCGAATGTAGGCCGGGATGGGCAGCCGGGCGGTCAGCTTTAGGCCCTGCGCCAGCTTCACCTCATCGCCCATGATCGCCGCTGCCTTGCCGCTCGCATCAGTTGCCCCGAAGCGGAACCCCGTGGCATCGCACA
>DASPSM010000696.1:0-4015 GCA_035623955.1 Planctomycetaceae bacterium | reverse complement strand
TCGGCTTGCTCGGGGCTCATGTATTCCAGGGTGCCGACGACGGCGCCGAAGCCCGTGACCAGCGTGCGGTCGGTTAATTGCTGACCGGCCGCCTTGGCCACGCCGAAGTCGATGACTTTCGGCACCGGGTTGCCGTCATAGCGGGCGACCAGCACGTTGGAGGGCTTGAGGTCGCGGTGGATGATCCCCTTCTGATGGGCGTGCTGCACGGCGTTGCAGACGTCGATGAACAATCGCAGCCGCTCGGCCGGCGTGAGCTGGCTCTGGTCGCAGTAGTCGGTGATGGGAACGCCCCGGACGAGCTCCATCACGAAGTACGGGCGGCCGCTTTCGGTCGTGCCGGCGTCGAGGACGCGGGCGATGTTCGGGTGGTCCATCAGGGCCAGGGCTTGCCGCTCCGCCTCGAAGCGGGCGATCACGTCGCGGGTGTCCATCCCCGGCTTGATGATCTTGAGGGCCACCTTGCGGCGGATCGGTTGTTGCTGCTCGGCGACGAAGACCAGGCCGAAACCTCCTTCGCCGATCTGCTCCATCAGCTTGTACGGGCCAATGGTCGAGCCGACCTGCTCGCGGATCGGCTCGCCGGCCTGGGTCGGGGCCAGCGCTGCGGCCAAGTTGTCGAGGGGCCCACCCGATTGGCCGTAGGCGCGAAGCAGATTGTCGACCCGCTGCCAGAGGGCCGCATCGTCGTCGCAGGACCGCGCGACAAACGCGGCCCTCTCGGTCGGATCGGGGATATCGAGGGCGGCGAGGAAGATGCTCTTGGCATCGTTCGGCATGTCCGACATCGCGGGGCCCTCAGAAATGCGGTAAATGAACGTCGCGGCAGATCGAGTCTCCTATCATGACATGCGACGAACGAGGCCGAAACGTCTCAAAGAAAACGCGACCAAACGCGTCTTCGCGCCGGAATTCTGGGGGTAAAGATGTGGACGCGAACTCAGGAAATCCGACGCACCCGCGAGGACCCACTTTTCCCACAGTCGGAACGGTGCGGCCGACTAGCTCCCGAACGCGATCCGGCGGTGGGGGTAGTCAAAGACGATCTTCATGCCTTTGAGGATTCCGGCCCCGAAGGTGCCGGCGACGTAGGGGTCGTCGAGGGCCCCTTCGTGCGGCGCCAGGAAAATCGCCGTCGGCTTTGGCAGTCGCTTGCCGCCGACTTCAAACCACTCCAGTTGACCGTACCGTGCATCCATGGCTCCGCCGACGCCGCCGACTTTGATGGGCGTCGTTTTGCGATGCTCGAGCAGCTTGAGCTTCTCGACCGCGGGGGCGTGAAAAACGATGTTGGCTCCCGCCCCGGTGTCGAATTGAAACAGGGCCTCGCGCGCTCCCTCGAAGGTTGAATGCACGCACGGAATCTTTCGATTCAGCACCAGCTCCTGCCACGTGCCGCCCGGCAGCGTGTAGCCGGTCGGCTCGTGACAGGACGCGGTCAGCTCCTTCAGATCGAGCTCCACGACTGCTCGGCTGAACAGGTCGTAGCCGCACGTGCCGACCATCTCCAAACCGAACAGCTTTTTCATCATGTCACAGAACGCCTGGGGCAGCTCGACGTAGACGCTATCGTGAATTGTGATCGACCCCAGCTCGAATGTTTTGCCTTGATGGAGCTTGCCGAGCCCGAGCTTCCCCGCGCCCCCTTGCACGACCTGTCCGAACGCAGGCATTCCCAGCCGATCGGCAACCGCGGGAGAGATTGTCATCCCGGCGCCGGTCCCGGTGTCGAGGGCGAACCAGCCGACGTCGACGCCATTTACTTTGGGCCGCACGAACAGATGTCCGCCGGCCGCTTGCTTGACCTCGAAGCGTGCCGGGCCCGAGCAGCGAAACTCGGTATCTCGCGGACGATCGAGCACCGGCTTGAACGGATCGTCGATCGCCGGCGGCGCCGGGCGCACCGCGCGAACCTCGTAACTGTCTGCCGTGCCGCCAAACCGGTGCAGCGTGCGATGCGCGAGCGTCATGCCAAGCTGGGCGCGATAGTCGCCGAACTCCCACGTCTCTGTCGTTCCGAGGTAGCGCGCGGTCAGACGCGTCGGCAACCAGGTGGACCGATCGACGAAGAGGTCCATCTCGCGAATGCCCCGCTTGAGTTTGAGACGCAATTGAAGCACCGACGCGTCGCCGGACGCCTCTTGGATCGCGATTTGGAACGGACCATCGTCGGCGAGCCAGCGGCCGGTGCGCACCCACATTTCCGTTTGCACAGTTTCGAGGTCGTTCAGCTCGAGCACGCGCGGAGTGCCGGACCAGTCGACGCCCCAGGCCGTCGTGCCATCGAACGCGACAATCTGGTCGCGGCTCAGGCGGATCTTCTGAATGAACCTCCCGCGCGCATCGAAGAGGAGGGTGTAAGGTCCTTGCAGACTCTCGTAGTTGGCGACTCCGTCGACGAGCACGCCGCGCTGCTGCGCTTCGAGCGCCGCGTAACCGATGGCCTTGCGAATTCGGGCCAGAACCGTCTCCGTGTCGTCTCGCTCGGCGGCGTACGAAGTTGTGGTCCTCATCAGGACCGAGGCGACCACCACGAGTGCAAAACAGATTGACGGGAAAGGAGCCGTCGATGCCAGCGAACTAGCGAGAAGCATGTTGAAATGTCCTTCGTTGGATGCAGGGAGCCAGAACGATGGTGAGTGAATGGGCGCGGCCCCGCTTCAGGTCACTCTCCTTCAACAAGAGCCGCTCGATCTGCCCAAGCAGGCGATGCAACTGGACGAGGCCTCGATCGGTGAGCCAGGTCTTCTGTCGCGAGGCGCGGAGGTTGGGCAGGCCCTTAGTCAGGGTCATCGCCTGCGTCTCGATCGCCGTCTTGAATTCGCGATTTGCCAGTCGCAGCACCGCCGAGCCGGCCCGAATGGCGGCCGACTTGCTCTCCGCGGACTTCGGATCCAACCGGCCGGCGATTCGCTCGGCGGCGAGCTCGTAAACGGCCTCCCTCCGGCGGCCGACCTTGCGCTGTTCGCGTTCGGCCACGATGCCCGCCCTGAGCAGGGTCCGCAGGTGGTGGTAGAGGCCGTCGGCCGGCTTGTCCAACTGAGCCGCCAGCTCGCGAATCGAGCGGGGACCGTCTGTGCGCAACGCGCCGATGATTTCCATGCGCAATGGCGAGGCCAATGCCGCCATCCGGCGAGGTTCGCTGCTGCAATCTAAGTTCGAATGTTTTCGTCTCATGCCGCCCATGCTATGAACTTTTGTTGAAAAAGTCAATCATATTTCAACAGTGAGATCGGGACGCAAGAAGGCTTTGATCAAGGCGGCATCAATAGGGCAAAAGAAGGCGGGGCTCAGCCCGGCCGTCTCTCGGGAACGAAGCTCGATCCCCTGCGAAGAAGACGCAGGCGGCGCCGGGCCTACTCGCCGAACATTCGTTTCAAGGTAGGGGCTGCCACAGCTCGAAGCGATTCCCCTCGGGATCGGTGGCCCAGCCGAAGCAGCCGTAGTCGTAGTCTTCGACCTTGTCGTCCACTTGCGCACCGGCGGCCCGAAGCTGGGCCAGCATTGCGTCGAGGTTCTTGACCCGGTAGTTCACCATGAACGGCAACGACGTGCCGAAATATTTTGTGTCGGCTGGGAACGTCGACCAGACCGTCATCTCGTCGGGGCCCTCGGACTTGAAGGCGCCATACGTCTGCCCGGCCTCGATCGCAATCCCCAGGTTGTCGCGGTACCACTCCGCCAGCTTGAGCGGATCTTTGGCCCGAAAGAAAATCCCGCCGAGCACCGCGCGTTCCATAGGGGCGTCCTCTTTTTAACCAGACCGACACCTGTCTGAATCACCAGCCCGCGCCCTACAATTAACGCCGGCCGGTGCCAATTTCGACCAGCCGGCGGCGTAGGGCTGTTGCGAAAGATCTGTTGTGATTGCCCGGCCGCTGCCGGGGACACTTTTTCGCGCCGAGAAACATTAGAACCGATCCATGACGACTCTTCGATCCTCGTCGCAGTCGCAACGCACGGCCGGCGTTCTGGCGCTGGTTTTCGCGGCTTCGATTCTGGTGATCTGGTGGCT
>DASPSM010000686.1:0-5685 GCA_035623955.1 Planctomycetaceae bacterium | reverse complement strand
AATTAATGGCACGACCGGCTACGAAGAGGCAGCGGGACAGGGCCTGGTTGCGGGTGTGAACGCGGCCCTGAAGGTCGCCGGGCGACCTCCCTTTATTTTGGATCGCAGCCAGGCGTACCTCGGCGTCCTTGTCGATGACCTCGTCACCAAGGGAGTGGATGAGCCCTATCGCATGTTTACGTCGCGGGCGGAATATCGGCTCCTCCTGCGGCACGACAACGCCGATCGCCGGCTGACGCCGCTCGGGATTGAACTTGGGCTGGCGGACGATCGCCGTGCCCGCGAGTTCGCCGCATACGAATCCGAGTTTGCCCGCGGCGTGCAATTTATCCAAACCACGCGACGGCAAGGGCTGACCCTCGAGGAGCATCTGCGGCGTCCGGAAACGACCTGGGACGACCTCATCGCGCTTGCCCCCGAGGTCTCTACGCTGCAGATGTCAAATAGGGCCATCGATCAGCTCGTGATTGAAACCAAGTACTGGGGGTACATCCGGCGGCAGAGCCTGGAAATCGAGCGACAATCCAAGGTGCACGCGCTCGCGATTCCCTCAACATTCGACTACATCGCTGTGCCGCAGCTCCGAGCCGAGGCGAAAGAGAAGTTCAGTCGGGTCCGGCCCGGAAATCTGGGTCAAGCGGGCAGAATTAGCGGTATTACGCCGGCGGACCTCGCCGTTCTGGCGCTCTACCTCAAGGAACCTGGGCGGCTGACTGCGAGAACTGCAGAATGAATGTCCCCCACACATATGCTCGGGTTTTGATATACTGCGAAACAACCCAAGACGGTTCGTGAACCCAACTTACCGCAACGAATTGACAGATTGGCCATCAATGGGGTCTCTGATAAGGCTGGCAAGTTGTCTTGACGCGCTAAAGAATATCAATTAAGCAAGCGTGTGAATGGAGTTGCTTGCGCCGAGCTGCGCACGAGCAGGCGCCGGCAGCCGGCCCCCCGGTCGGTTCAAGTGTCACAGGAGCAATCAGCTTTCCCCTTCAACTCCTCGCGAGGGCCGATTTTCCGAAAATGTGAGCGATCAAAGGAGTGGCGCAAGCGCGGACGAGCTCACCGCCACCAGGGAGGAGTCCCTCTCGTCGAGGGGCTTCCGAGGTCCCTCCGGGCCTCCGTTCACGACACACTGCTCAGAATCGAAGGAATGGGACGAGCGATATGAAAACGGTCTTTACGACGGGCGAGGCCGCGAAGATCTGCAAAGTCAGCCAGCAGACAATCATTCGATGCTTTGATTCAGGACAGCTGAAGGGCTTTCGCGTCCCAGGCTCGCGTTTCCGCCGGATCCCCCGGGACGTCCTCTATAAATTCATGAAGGAAAACAGCATCCCGACCGACGCGCTCGAGAGCGGGAAGCGTAAGGCCCTCATTGTCGATGACGACGAGGAACTGGTCGAGTTGATCCGCGATGTGCTCGAATCGGACGGCCGCTTCGAGATCCGCGTCGCCAATAATGGCTTCGACGCCGGCATGATGGTGAAGGAATACCACCCCGACGTCATCGTCCTCGACGTGATGTTGCCGGATATCAACGGCAAAGAAGTGTGCCAGCGGGTCCGCAGCGACTCGGCGCTGGACGACGTCAAAATCATCTGCATCAGCGGCATGGTTGAGCCGGATAAGATCAGCGAGCTGCGAGCCTCGGGCGCCAACGACTTCCTGCAAAAGCCGTTCGAGGTCGAAAAGCTCGTTGAGCGCATGTGCCATCTGCTCGACATGGAGCCGGCTCAGGCGGCCCGGTAGGGTCTTGATTCAATCCACGGTCGCGCAAGGAGGCCCGTCGTGGAAACAGCGGCGGCCGTGGCCGCATTCGGAACGGATCCCGCCCGCGCTCATTCCGGTCAGCTAGCGCGCGCCGATGAATTGAGGATCGACGGCACGGTCCCGGGCAGCGCGGTATCCGTATCCCTTTCCCCCGGTCTCGCGGGAACGGGCTCGAATGATCCGTGTTCTCCGAGCGCGCTCGAGGTCGCCAAGCTGGCGGCACTGGCCGAGTTTGCCGCCGGCGCCGGTCACGAGATCAACAATCCGCTCGCCACGATCGTCGGCCGCGTGCAGGCGCTGCTCAAGCACGAGCAGGATCCCGGCCGGCGGCAGAGCCTGGCGACGATCGCCGCTCAAGCCTTCCGGATCCGCGACATGATTGGAGACCTGATGGTCTTCGCGCGTCCGCCGGTTCCCGTTCCACAGCGGCTGGTACTCAACGATGCAATTCGCGCAGTCGTCGACCGATTTCAGGAGGCGGCCAGCGAGCGGAGTTGTTCGCTGACGTTCCAGGCGGACGTCACGGCCTTTGCAACGGTCGATCCGACGCAGCTCAACGTCGTTCTCAGCGAACTCGTGCGCAATAGCCTCGACGCAGTCCCCGCCTCGGCTGGCGAGATCCGCGCGGGCGTGGCCCTGATGGCGCTCGACGGTCGTGACTACGCGGTGTCGATCGTCGCCGATAACGGCCGCGGTTTGAACGCAACCGACCGGGCCCATCTGTTCGATCCATTTTATTCAGGCCGCGAGGCCGGGCGCGGGCTCGGATTCGGGCTGTGCAAATGCTGGCGGATCGTCGCCAATCACGGCGGATGGATCGATATCGGTTCGACGCTGGGGGTCGGCTCGACATTCCGGGTGTTTTGGCCCGCGTCTGATGTGCCTCTCGAAACCCTCTCGCGTTCCACCGGATGATCCCCTATGGGCAAGTGGCTCGCGTCGCTGGTTTCGATTGGGGCCGTGTTGGCCTGCTCGGCTGAGGTTTTCGGCGCAGAAAAACCTGCGCGCGAAGAAGCGCTCGTCGAACACCAGCGATTCACCATCGAAGTGCCGCCAATTGTGCTCTCCGACGTACCGGTGCGGCGGATTGTCATCCGGGCCTACGACGCGGCTGGAAACCCGGACCCTTCATATAACGAGCAGCCACTGATCACCGGCATCCGTCTGGCAATTCCTCAAAGCGACGACGTCACGCTCGGGCCGTTCCACAACGGCGTGCTCGAGCTGACGACCGACCAGCGCGCCGGGCGCAAAGTCTACATCTCGGGACCAGAAATCGTCATCGACGCCGGTGACCGCAAGACGGCAAGCGTGCACGTTTCACGCACGTTTCGCTGGCTGGCACTCGCCCCGGCGGCCATCGCCTTCGTGCTCTGTCTCTGGCCGCGGAACTTCGTGCTGGCGATGTTTGTCGCAATTTGGGGCGGGCTGGCGATCCTCGACGGCGGCAATGTGTTCCGCGCGTTTGTGCAAACGATCGACTCGTTCGTCAGCTTTGACGGCGAGCGGCTCGGAACTCTCGGCGGACCACACCTTGCCATTCTGGCGGTGATGCTCTTTTTTGGTTCGTTGTTCGCCGTCCTTGCAGCCGGTGGAGGACTCTCGGGATTCACCGACCGGCTCGCCAAGCGGGTCAATACGCGCGAGCGGGGACAATTGGCCGTGCTGCTCTTCGGGATGTTCACGTTCCTCGACGATTACGCCCACGCGCTGATCGTCGGCAAGACCTTGCGTCCCCTTTCGGACCGCCTGAAAATCTCCCGTGAAAAGCTGGCCTTCCTGGTCAATACGACGGCCGCTCCTGTCACGGCCCTGGTGCTCGTTTCGACGTGGATCGCCGCCGAGCGAGGGACACTCCGAGCGACGTTCGAGGATCTGGGGATCACTGGCAGCCCAACAGCCACGCTCATTGCCAGTCTGCCATACTGCTTTTACCCGATCCTTGCGCTCACATTTGCGGCCCTGGTCATTTTTCTGGGCCAAGATTTCGGACCGATGCTCCGCGCCGAATGGCGTGCCGCCACCCAAGGGCATTTGAGTCGTCCCGACTTGTCCGACCCGGCCGTCCTGCCGCCTGTCGAGCCCGACCCGCCGGGGGGAGCAAAGCTGTTTCGCAACGCGGCCATTCCTTTGACGTTGCTCTTTGGCATGGTTGGAGTGGGGCTCTGGTGGACCGGCCGCAGCGAGCTGCTGGCACAGACGGGCGGGCAAAACGGCGAACCTGGCCTGCTCGATGCGCTGGAACATTCCCACACCCATCGCGTCATGCTCTTTAGCGCTTTCATCGCCTCGATGGCAGCCGTGGCGCTGGCAATCTGGTCCCGATCGATGAGCTTGCAGCAGGGGCTGAGTGCCTGGGTTTCGGGGCTCCAACGGATGGTGCCGGCCGCGCTGATTCTTGTCCTCTCGTGGTCGTTCCATCGCGTGTGCGACGCGGACCACCTCAACACGGCCGGCTTCCTTGCGGAAATCGGGCAACCCCGTGTGACGGTCGAGTGGGTCCCGCTGTTTGCATTTGTTTCTGTCGGTTTGACGTCGGCGGTTCTGGGGAGTTCATGGTCCGCTCTCGCGTTCGCCTTGCCCACGTTTCTCTCGGTGACTCATTCCCTGCTGACCGATTTAAACGAGTCGGATCCGATGCACCCGCTGTTCTTGGCGACGATTGGAGCAGTGATCGGCGGAGCGGTCTTCGGGCGGCACTGTTCGCCGATCTCGGATACCACGATCTTTTCGTCGGCCTCGTCCTCGTGCAGCCATCTCGACCACGTCTTCACCCAGTTGCCCTATGCGCTGACGGTCGCCGGCGTTGTGACGGTATTCGGATATGCCCCCGTCGCATACGGGTACTCGCCGGTCATACTTCTTCCAGTCGCGACGCTCGTGCTGATCGTGCTCATTCAGTTCGGCGGCCGACCCGTCGTGCAGAGCGATGCACCGACGCAAGAATCGCCCGAAAAGAAACCTGTCGACGACGCCGCGAACGCAGCGCGGAAAGACTCGGTCCAATCGGCCGATGCCCGCAAGCCCGCGGCAGCCGCTGCCCCGCAGCGATGATTCGAGTCCCCCCATAGGGTGGGGATTTGCTCATTTTGCCGAACGCGCGGGCCGCCGCGCGCTGATGCACACGGCAGCGTGCTTAACAACGACGTCGGGCGCGGCGGCGATCGAATCGTGAGAGCGGCGGGCGGGGCAGGGCGGGTCGTTTGGGTTGTATAATACGACGCTGACCAACTTGATGCTCTGGTGATAGGAAAGACGATCCGCAATGCCGCAATCGGAGCGACTGCGAGGAATTTTTACGCCGAATCTTGTCCCTTTGGATGAGGCGGGAGAAATCCAGGAATCGGAGCTGCGGCGCTACGTCGACTGGCTGATCGATCGCGGCGTTCACGGTCTTTATCCGAACGGCTCGACGGGTGAGTTCACGCGGTTTCGTGCCGACGAGCGGCGACGAATCACGGAGATCATCGTCGACCAGACCCGCGGCCGCGTGCCGATCCTGGCCGGCGCCGCGGAGGCCAACGTCAAAGAGACTCTGCGAGCCTGCGAACACTATGCACGCCTCGGCGTGCGCGCCGTCGCAATCGTCGCCCCGTTCTATTACAAGCTCAGCCCCGCCGCGGTCTACGCCTATTTCAAAGAGATCGGCCGCAACACGCCGGTCGACGTAACGCTCTACAACATCCCGATGTTCGCCAGCCCCATCGATGTCGACACGGTGCGGCGCCTGGCGGACGAGTGCGAGCGGATCGTCGCGATCAAGGACTCGTCCGGCGATATTCCGCACATGATCCGCATGATCAAGTCGGTGCGGCCGAACCGGCCCGATTTCGCGTTTCTCACCGGCTGGGACGCGGCGCTCATGCCCATGCTTTTGATCGGCTGCGACGGCGGAACGAATGCCAGCTC
>DASPSM010000677.1:0-26902 GCA_035623955.1 Planctomycetaceae bacterium | reverse complement strand
GAGCTATCTGCTGGTCGACCGATGCTGCCAGGAGTTCGGCGTCAGCCGGGTTGTGCACGTGAACGATTACTCCCTGTTGATGGGAGCGCGGGCGGCCGCGCGCAAGCACGCAGTTCCGTGCTATTGCCTGGCCTTTCCAGGACATCGCAACGTCGATTTGAGCCGCTATCTGACTCTATCGAACGTTTACAAGCCGATCGCCTACCGCCTGTTGTCGCATTGGCCGGAATGTCGCGAGTTGCCGATCGAGCCGACCGTCGTCCGAGAGGTCGTCGACGACTTACTGACGCGGCTACGCGGGGCAGGCTCCTTCATCTATTCGCCGGGTAAGACAGTCGAACAGAGCGACGTGCGAATCCGGTTGGGGCTGTCGACCGAGCGGCGACTGCTCGTCGCCTACACGAGCAGCCTCGACGAAATGCTCGCCTCGCAGATGGTGATGAACGCCACCGACACCGAAATCCCCGATCGCCCGCAGCCCTTTCGCGACCAGATCGACTGGCTGACCGCACTCGTCCGCTATGTCGGCCAAAGCGATGATTTGCAGCTCGTGGTGCGCGTTCATCCTCGCGAGGGGGCGAACAAGCGCGAGTCTGTTGTCTCCCAGCATCTGGCAAAATTGAAGCGGGCGTTCGCTAATCCCGCGCCGAATTGCCGGTTCGTCTGGCCGCAGGATCCGATTTCGAGCTACGACTTGGGCGAGGCCGCGGACCTCGTGCTCACGAGTTGGAGCACGATTGGACTGGAGCTGGCCCGCCTTGGAGTTCCGGTGCTGGTGGCGTTCAACGGGGCGATTTCGGCGATTGCCGAGGACGACTTTCTGGAATGGGCTCCGACGCCGCCCGCCTACTTCGAGAAACTACGCGAACTCTTGGGCCGTCCGGTCACGTTCGCCCAGATCGCCCGCGCGTTTCGCTGGTATAGCCTGAGCATCTTCGGGGCCACGCTCGACTTCTCCGACGTCGTTCCCGCGAGCAACTTCGCCGGGCTACCGAGATTCAAACCCCCCCGCGAGGCAGCCACCCTCGAGCAGATCCTGATCGAGGGCAAGGATGTGTGCGCCGTCAACATCGAACGGCTGCGCGCGGGCCAGACTCCCCTCAGCGCCGATCGCGAGAGCGTAGAGCTTTCGCGACAGTTGCGCCGCATCGTGCACTTTCTGATGACGGGAGAAGATCCGCCTCACGATGCGCCGCTGCTTGTGAAATCGACTACGCGAGCGCCGAACTGGCCGGAGTTCGCGCCGCAAGACTCCAACGGCGCACGGCTGATCGAGGAAACGGGAAATCACGTCACGTATCACGATGGGGGACGCGTGTCGCAGCGGTATTCGCCGATGGTCGCTCGTCTGGCCGGGCTGTGCGGTCGCGAGCAGCCGCTCGACGCCGGTGCCCGGCGATGACGCGTTTTCTGATCGTCAACGCGGACTATCCCGGGTTTCTCAACCTCTTTTACTCCCAGCATCCGGGGCTCGAGCGAGCCGGATACGCAGAACAGATGAAGGCCCGCACGGCCAGCCTGTTCGGTGTAGCTGATTTCTACCCGCGAAACCTCGCTGAGCTTGGGCACGCGGCGCTCGAAGTCTACATCAACAACCGCTTTCTGCAGGAAGCCTGGGCGCGGGAGCACGGCGTCAAACTTGGGCAGTCCCCCTTGCCACGAGTGGTGCTGCGGCGCGGCCTGGTTCCCTGGCTCGTCCGCGATCGCACGGAGTGGATGGCCGCAATTCTGCGCGCGCAGATCGAAGACTTTCGCCCGGACGTCCTGCTGACGCATTCGCTGACTGATCTTCCCACGAAGTTTTGGACTTCGCTGCGGAACCACTACCGGCTGCTCGTTGGGCAGATCGCGTCTCCCTTGGCGGACGACTTCGACCTGCGTCCGTTCGATCTGATGCTCTCATCGCTGCCCAATTTCGTCGAGCGATTTCGCGCGGCGGGCCTGCGAGCCGAGTTGTTTCGCCTGGCGTTCGATCCCGCCGTCAGCGCCCGCCTGCAGGAACCCGTGGAGGCGTCCCGCGAACCGGCAATAGACGTGTCGTTCGTCGGCAGCCTTTCGCCGCACCACGCGGGCCGATACGCGTGGCTCGAGCGTCTCTGCCGCGAGACGCCGATTCAAGTCTGGGGGCAAGGTATCGAAGCGCTGCCGGCCGATTCGCCCATTCGCAAGGTCTTTCGCGGCCCGGCGTGGGGCATCGACATGTATCGTGTGCTGGCCCGCTCGCGGATCTCGGTCAACTACCACATCGAATTATCCGGTCCGTTCGCGAACAACATGCGGCTGTACGAGACGACGGGGGTTGGCACGCTCCTGCTCACAGACTGGAAACAAAACTTGCATGAGATGTTCGAGCTGGGGACGGAAGTCGTCGCATATCGAAGCCCCGAAGAATGCGTCAAGCAGATTAGTCATTTGCTGAGCCACGAAGCGGAGCGATCTCGGATCGCCGAGGCAGGTCGGGCGCGCACGCTTCGCGACCATACCTACCATCGCCGGATGGCCGAGCTCGTGGCGCTGATCGAGAAGTTGGCCTAGGGCCGATCGCTCCCGATCGACCTAACGCGGCGTCAACCCTGTTTCCCCGTCGGGCGCAGGTCGAGGGTCAAACTCCGGCCCAGTCTTCCCGGCGGAAAGCCACCCCGCATCCGCGGCATGGCCGCCCTGGGCCGCTTTACCGCGTAAAACGTCTCAATGCCGCGGCTGAAGACGCTGAAATACTGGAACTGCTCGACAGGCTCGTAGTGCTCGCCAGCCGGGGGCTTGGGGTCGTGAACGATCAGATAATCGGCCTGTGCCCGCTGGCGGTCCATCCACGGACCGAAGAAATCGGCAAACTCGGTGGTCGCGCCCGGCGGAACGCTTCGCGCGTACTCTTCGAAGTGGTGATAGCCATACCATTCCCAGCCGGCAAAGATGTCTTCGCTGGGCACGCCGCTCGCATGCTGCCGGCCCGCTAACGTCCACACGGCCTGGTTGCGGCAAAGATCTTCGCGCGTCCAGACAGTCGTTCCCACCAAGAGGAGCAGACAGACGGCAAACACGCCTCGTCGGTGTCGCAATAGAACTGGCTCCACCTGCTTCCCGAGGGCAATCGCCGCCAGGGGCAGGAAAATCAGCACATCCTTATCGCCGAATACAAAGAACACGAGCGCCATCAATAAAGATACGAACGTCGCCGCGTCGAGCAGCCCCTGCTCGAGCCGCGGACGATTGGCGGAAACCAGATAGCGGCGCGCGAGAAAATGGGCGAACAACACTCCGCCGGCAATCGTCAACACGGTTGCCGGAAGCTCTGCCTTTCTTCCGAGGACTTTCAGTATCTCGAAAAACCAGGGGAGGTAGGGCATTAGCCACGGCACGCCCAGAACCAGCGCGCCATATGCGACGCTCGCCACGAACACAATCAGCCAGCCGCCCAGTTCCGCTGAGAATCTAATTCGCGACGGAAACTTGGAGGCGCCCGGCCAGGCTGCCTCGCCCGATGAATCGCGGTCGGACGATTTTGGCAGCAGCAAGCGCCAAACCGCAAGGGCTGCAGCGAGAGCGACCGGCAGTAGAAACCAGGCGATGTATTCGACCAGCACCGGAATTCGCCAGGGCAGATCTTTGAGAAAGCTGCCCCCCCAGAAAAACGCCCTTTGCCGGTGAAGGAGCAGCGTCTGCGCCCAATTGGACTGATACCAACCTTGCTGCAGCTGCCACAGCGTCGAGAGCGTCGGGAGAGCCGCGCCCGCGAAATATTGTCCGAATCGCGCAAATCGCCGGCGATCGCAAAGCCAGACAATCGCCAACCCGCCGAGTATCGCCATGCCGAACTGGCGAATGAAAATCGTTGCCGACGCAGCGACCGAGGCAGCCACCCAATCGAGCCAGCGCTCGTTGCGCAGGGCGCGCGTGTAAAGCAGAATGGACACAAGCGTCATCGCCAGGAACGGCAGGTCGGAGAGATAAGTCAGCGTGAGCTTGAAAACCAGCGGGGAAGAAGCCAGGCAGAATGTCAGCAGATCGGAGGCCCCGCGGCTCAACCCCTGCTCCAGCGCCAACGCGCGAAAGGCGACCAGCCCGATCACCGACAGCACGATCGTCGATACCCGCAGCGCGCTGAACGAATACCCGAACGGCAGACAGAAGAGGGCTCCCCACATCGTCTGAAACGGCATGTTGGGGGCCAGCCATGCATTGAGGCGATAATGGCCGGTCTCCAGGAAGTGCTTGACCGTCTCGGAGAAGGCCCAGTCGTCGTCGTAGGGCATTTCGCGGAATGGATTGACGATCGCGATCACGACGATGAATAAGCCCAGCACGACCGTCAGACTGATTCCGGACGACTCGTCCGCGTCGCGCACCCCCACCGGCGGCTCTTCTGCGGCCTGCATGATCGAATCGAACTCCGGGGGAAAGTCTCGCGCAAAAAGGCGGCAGCAAGCAGCCGACGGCTCTGATGACCTAACTTAAAGCCTGAATCGAGCCGCCTCAATCGTGAGACTCGACCCTGTCTTCGATCGCTGTGGGCGCGAAGAGGCGAGAAGCGACAATTCAACAGCCGCTGCCCTGAACGCGATTAAGACCCGCGGCGGAAATGGCCACACCCGCGTCTCAAATCACGTCGCCGATGTCGTCGCCGTCAGCGTGCGAGTAGAACAGCCGGCCGATTTCTTCGCTCAGGCGGCCGAGATATTCGCGGCGGAAGCGATCATAGCTGATCTCAGAGGTCTCGCGAGGCGTTTCGAGCGGATACTGGCAGGAGATTTCCTTGGTGTAGACCTTCTCCGTCCCGCCGTCCTTTTGCATCTCGAACACGCTGATCAGGACTTCCGAGCGGCCCTTATAGAGCTCGTGGCTGTTTTCCTCGAACAGATTGTATTTGTGCACGTCGACCAGAATGATATGCGTCGCTTTTGTGGCTTCGCCGATTTCTTCGGGCCGGTCCCAATCCTCGTGCTTGTCGATCCATTCCTGAATCCGGTCGGGATTGACGGTCGGGATGTGGTTTGCGTTGAGCCGATGCGCTACGTACTTGGCGATGTCTTTGTCGACGTCGATGAAGTTGAGCCGCACTTCGTCAGGTGCAAAGCAGACAACAGCCACTTTGACGCCCTGGTCGCGGAGCGACTTTTTGGTCATTTTGTCGAAGTCAGGCTCGACCGTCGGAGGTCCGGCTATCAAGAGGCCAGCCAATACGACGGCGTTGCATCCCGACCCCAACACCGACAAGAGGCCGGCCGCGAGCAGTGCCAGCCGGACCCGACCGCTCACGCGGTAAGCGTCGTCCAAACGAGGCGCATTCATCGTTGTGCTTCCTTGCCGCTGCAAAGCGAAATTGCCGGGCTGTCGGAATTCGGAGCGGCTAGCGGTGGAGTCCTGACCGGGATTCACTGCATCTCCTCGGAACGCGGATGGTCGTAGAAGATCAACGACAGCTGCATGGCGACGCGATCGATGAATTCCTGCTGGAAGTTCTTGGCCGACTTTTTGTCGACAGAGATCGGATTCCCTTGCGGGTACTTGGAGTTGAAGTCGGAGGTCATCACCTCCACCAGACGTCTCTCGGAGTCGGTGCCATCGAATTTGTACGCGTGGACACGGCCCTCGGCCTGTCCGCGCAGCAGGTTGGGGCTGTTCTCCTCCTGGCAGGTGAACTTCGTGAGCTCGATGTGAATCACATATTCCGCCTTGAAGTGCTCGGCAATGGGCTGCAAATCGTCGAACCGCCCGCCGTGCTCGTCGATCCAACCGGCCACGGCATTGGGGCTCACCACTTTGCGGATCTCGTGGGCTTTGAGCCGGTGGATTAACCCCTCGAGGACGTCAAACTCGACGGCCGCGTAATCGGCCCGAATCGTTTCGTTGGCCGAGCACAGCACGAGCACCTTGCAATCGGCCTTGGCCAGATCGACATGGGTTGCGTCGTGGAACTGTGAAGGCTGTTTCAAGTCGCCGAGCAGCATTCGGCCGGTCATCACCACGAGCGAGCACCCCGACTGTGAGAGCAGCATCGCGGCCAGGACGGGCCATGCTAGAGATGCGAGCAGCCGCGCACCGCTCAAAGGGAACCGCTCGCTCTGCGGAAAGGGATCCATCTTGGAGAATCGCTTTTTTCAATTGCCGGCCGCGGAGGAGCCGCAGCCTTCAACGTGGAAATGAGTCGGAAAACCGGGATGTCGAGGCGATTTAAAAGAGCAGAGTTCAGGCGGGCGACGGGCGTATGACTGAGCTGCGCGTGGGCGTATTAGACAGGGAACTGGGATTAGATGTGGGTGGAAATTGATGACGAATCGAGAATTGGTGGGGCTAGTAGCCGCCAATGGATGGGAAAACGAACAGACGAACAAACCATTGAACGAGGGCCACGACCGAGATCGTGCCCAACAGAGCAAGAGTCGCCAGGGCCGGCCTCTCGATCCAGCAAGTGCGGGCGTAGAAAACACTGAGCCAGCACCAGGGGACGAGAATCACGCAGGCCAGGCCCATGATGAAACCGGCCGCGTTGGCACGGAAGGCATCCTGAAGCTCGCCTCGCATGAGGTGGGCAAAGCTGGTCGTCATGCCACAACTCGGACAGGGAATTCCGAACAAGAGGCGAATGGTGCAGGGCGGCAAGCCTAGTTGGCGGTGGGTTCCAAATCCGCGCGGATCCGGCTGGAGCGTTGCGGCTAGACAAAAGCCGGCAATCAGCCCCAAGCTCAGCACGCTCAGCAGGGCGCGGCCCCGCCGACCGAGTGGAAATCCAGGCGGCTCCGGATTGCGGACAACCGATGGGGAATTGGGAGGGGAAAGAGAGGGAGGCTTGATACTCGTTTTCGCAGTTGACGGCAAGAGCATTCTAAAGCCGCCTGTTTCAGTGCCCGTGCTCGTGCACGATCTTGCCGGTGTAGGTTTTCGTCCCGATCGGGACGGTCACGCTCCCCTTCAAGTCCTCTTCGTCCTTGATGTTGGCTTTGATCTCGGGATTGTCAGTCACCTCGAACCGTGAGGACTTGTTGGCCGAATCCCCGGCGTCCGCAACTGCCTTTGCGGTAAGGGGCTTGGGTTGGCCGCCGATCGTCAACTCCAGCTTGATTTCTTTGGCATCAATCGGAGTCGGCTTCTTGGCCGTGGAATCGAGCACGTAAATTGTGATTTTTGCGGTTTTGGGATCGAACACGACCTCGCCGTGATATTCCTCTTCGCCCAACTCCACCAGATGTCCGTTATGCGGGCCCGTTTCGTGCTCGTGCGGCTGATCCTTGACCCGAGTCCCCTTTGGAACCTCGTGGTAGGCCTGGTTCCCCGAGTTACAGCCGAGAAAAAGAGCCAGACCGGCCAATCCGACCAACAAAAAGCAGCGTCGCATAATTCCGCCCGTTTGCAGTCTTGAGTTAGACGATCAGCGAATGACGGCATCGCGTCGCGGTTGGTCAGCCGTTAGAGCATAGCCGATAGCGATCGGCTTGGTGAAGGTTCGGCGCTCAGCGTCATCGAGAACTACGGCGCCCGATTTGGCGGCGAAGGATCGCTTGGCGCTTTCGCCGGCGCTGCCGCGGCCGGTTTCGCAGCGTTCAAGGCAGGTCGCTGTGTTTGAGCTGCTGGCTGATCCGTAATCACGAAGAAGATCTGGAAGGACTTCTGGGCAGCGGCCACTTCCTGCGCATTGCGCGATTTGGACCGATTGGACTGCCTGGCAACCGCCCGCGAGGCGGTTGCACCGGGGACAGGTCGCCGAGCCGGTTGCACTGCCTTCCCCTCATCGGAAGCCAGACTCTTCTTTTGCCGGTCCTGATCGAGATCGGTCTGATCGAGAACGGCAGGACTTTGCTGCACGAGTTGAGCCGGCGCAGCGTTCAGGCTACGTGACGAGAAATCCGACGGCCGTTGTCCTGCCGACAGGATTTTATTGACCGTCGATGCCGGCAGGCTGACAGCGAGCTGGGATCCGACGGCCTGGCGTGACTGATTAACGTCCCCCTTGGCAATTTGCCTGTCGGCTGCAGGCCCGCCGGCGTTCTGTTTGTCCGCGGGGACGGCTCGGCGGGCGTACTGTTCCAATGTCGAGACGGAAATCGTGTTCGTCAGCTCGGCGGCCTGGATGTGGCTTTCCGTTTGCAAATCCTGGAGGACGCCCAGCATTTCGTCCCGTGAGCCTTCCGCGTAGACACAAATCATGTCGCCTGGGGAGGCGGGTATCGCTGCCTTGGGGACGTCAGCCGACTTGTCGGCCGGAAACTGCTGTCGCATCCGTTTGATTTCGTCGGCATTCTGCAGCGTGCGGCTGGTATTGCGAACGAGCAGGCTCTGAACGCCGTCGAGCCCTTCGACTTGATTGACGACTGTGAGCCGGACTACGGCCACTTGTTGGCCGTCCTGTTGCAAGGCTTCGACGACGTCGCCAACCCTAGCCGTTTTCAAATTCGCCGGAAGCGTGAGAGCCAACTCGTGCCCCTTTTCGAGTGACTCTTTCTCTCTGGCGGCTAAAACGCTCGAGTGATTAGAACTACCCGACGACTTGGCCGCGACGGAGGGGGCGAACGAGTCTTTCCCCTGAGGGGGCGGGCCGCTTTCCTTCGAGACCGGTTGGAAATCAGCCGCCGCAATACCCTCTTGGCGAGCGACCTCTTTGCGCGAGCCCGATGCCCAGGGCCGATTGAAAACGAAGACCGCGACGAGCAAACTCGCAGCGACAGTAACAAGCGACGCGACAGCCACGATCCAGCGCCGACGCGGACCAAACGACTCCGAATTGGACTGGGCTGGCTCTCGAGACGCAACAGCATCGATCGGGATCAGGCTTTCGCGCTCGGCCCGCTGCATGACCGCGGCTGCGAACTCCGGTGGTGCGGCCACACGGGGCAGCTCTTGGATCAGGCGTGAAAGCTGCTTGTAGTCCTTCAATTCGCGGCTGGCTTCGGGCGAAGTCCCTTCGAGCAACTTCGCGGCTGGCTCCTCGTTTGGGGCCGCCTCGCGGTCGTAATAGGCCGACAAGATGTCGTTCGAGTTCGCGGAGCTCATGCGAGATTATCAGCGCAAAGCGGGCACCGAGCGCGCTCAAGGCTCTGTTTAGGACGCAATTTCGACGCCCAGAGTTCCAGCCCTGATTGCGGCAATTCGCCAAAAACCGCAGTGCCGCTTGTATTTAGCGTGATCGAAAAACCTTAAAAACTCAACCTTCCGCCTCCGAATCACTGTGGACGTCTCGCGAATTCGGCGCCGCGATGAACCGCCACAGACCCGGATCCGGGCCACTGACCTATCGTCATTTGCAGGGGTGAGCCTCGACCGTCTTCCAGTCGACCTCGATTCCCAGACCCGGCTGATTGGTGATCGAAATGAGAGGCCCGCGAATCTCCAACGGCTGCTTGACCACCGAGATGGCGTGATAATCCGGCCCCAGGATATCGCCCGGATATTTCTCCACATTGAGATTGCGGCATGCGACCACGAGATGGCACATCGCTGCTGAGGCGATATCGAGCTCGAGGTTGGAGCCGATCGTGCAGGCGACGCCGTGCAAGCCCGCGTAGTCGACAATCCTCTTTGATTTGGCGATGCCGCCGTTTTTGCCGGGATACACGCTGATAACGTCGCACGCGCGATGACGGATGCATTCCACGGCGTCGGCAAAATCGAAGCAAATGTCGTCGGCCATCACCTGTGGCCGGATGGCGCGGCGGACTTCGGCAAGCGCCTCGAAATCGCCTCGCGGCGTCGGCTGTTCGAACAGGGCCACGTCGCACTCCTCGACTTCGCGGGCCATCGCGATTGCGGTCTGGGTGTCGTAGCCGCAGTTCGCGTCGATGACCAGAGCCGGTGCGGGTCCGATCGCATCGCGCAGCACCCGCACGCGTTCGACATCGCGGGCGACATCAGTTCCGACCTTGACTTTGATCGTGTCGAAGCCAGCTGCGACGAGCTCTTGTGCTCGGCGACGCGCCGTCTCCGGATCGTAAGCGCCCATCGAAAACCGGCATCGCAGAGCCGTTCCCCGCGCAGGGCCGCCGAGCAGTTCATAAACGGGCTTTCCGAAATCCTTGCCGCAAATATCCCAGCACGCCATTTCCAGTGCCGACTTGGCAAACCAATTGTCCTCGGCCGCTTCGTCCATCGCCGCAGCCACCCCGTCAATGTCGGTCGGATCTTGCCCAATCAGTCGGGGAGAGAAGACACGATCGATTACGGCTTGCGCGCCCCAGACCGTTTCTCCGCTCCATCGCGGCAAGACAGTCGCTTCGCCGGCCCCTTCAATTCCCACATCGGTCGAGATCCGCACGAGAACATAGTGCGAGACATCGTAAACACCCAGCGCGGAAACCATCCGCCGCTCGGGCTTGAGCGGAATGCTGACGGGGAAGGTGTCGATCCGCGTGATTCTCATCGGGAGAAAGACTCTCTAGAATTCAGCGCGCCGCCGTGCTGTGTCGATTTTCTGCGCGAATTGAGCGAGTTGAGATTGAACCGCGCGGCACCAAGTCAGCACAACCATTCAGTGACCGTCTTGGATCGAGCCCCCGATGAAGCGGATCTTTCTCACCCTGGCCATTGTCAGCACGGTATTCATCATCGTCGCATTCGTGCTGGGATGGGAAATCGGCGATCCGCGCAGCGTCGCCTCGGGAACCCGCCGCCTGCTGAGCTATCACGCCCTGATCTCTGTAGCGGCCCTGATTTTTGCAGCGCTTGTGCACTCCGTGCTGCTGACCTATTTCATGGGGACTGGTCGGTGGATGGAGGAAACTCAATCAGCCTACAAGCTCGACGTGCAGTGGAACGACGAAAGCCGGCACTTGAAGTACCGGACGATCCCGCTGATGGTAGTTTGCCTGGTGCTCCTGATCGTGAATATTCCGCTCGGTGCACTCGCGGTCGATCGGGAGAACTTCTCACTTCCGGGAGGCTTCGAGTTATCCCCCTCGCGCGTTCATCTCGTTTTTGCTTGCCTCACGATCGTCGTCAACCTCTTGGTCAACGCGCTCGAGTACCGCGCGATTGCCCGCAACAGCCTGCTTGTTGGCGAAGTGATGCAGAACGTACGCCGCATTCGGCAAGAGCGCGGACTGCCAACGTAGGAAATGTCTTGCAAGTCGGCCTGCAGCCCCGTTAGCGGCGGCCGCGCGACGCTCGATAGCCGTACTCGATTGCAAACCAATTCGCAAAGCGTTCGCGATCGACGAATCCACCGTTGCGGTCATCGACCGTGTGCCCGATCTCGTGAATGAGCACATTGTTGAGATAGAAATCTCGAATCGAGTCGGCTGTCCAGACCAGATTCCATCCGCGCGCAGCGGGCTGCCACTGGCCGCCGTACATCCGCGCCTCGATGAGCTGTTCCGGGCGGGGCGGACGCACGTAATGCTCAACGAGCGTGGCCTCGATCGGATAAAGGTAGACTGCCGTCCCCCATTGCATGCCGTAGCAAGGAAAGAGGGCCCGTTTGCGCGTCATTCGGCTGAACTGCACGATTTCCAGCTTGCTGCGGAACCGCTGCGGAAGCTGAGCGATTCGCTCAGCCACTTCTTGCGTGGTGACTGGGTGAAGGTATCCTTCGCCCGGCGCCTCAACGACAAACTCCACTTCGGGCCGTCCCACCGGTTCGTGCCAGATTTCTGGCGCCCCGAAGCCCTCCGAATAGCTGGTTTCTGGCAGCCGCTGTCGAAATCCGGCGGCTGGCCGCAACCCGGTCGTATGCCTCGAGCGCGGAGGAAAAACGAGACGCTGAGAAGCCGGTCGGCGGTGAGAGCGAGTGGCGCGACGCATGGCCGGAAACAGTCCCTGTTGGCGAACTTTGTCTGGATCCATGCTAAGGCCGGGCAAAAAATACCCGCAAGGTGTACACCGCAAGTCATGGATTCCCGCCGGCTTCCGTTTTCGCCGGTCGCTTGACTCTTTTTTGGACCCAAGACGGTTGCCTCGCGGGGGTCGTCGCCCCTATTCCGAAGTGGTCAAATGACCATGACTTGCGTCCGGGGATCGAATGGCCCCATTTCTCAGGGCGCAATGGGATCGCTGTCTCTGTACACTAATGGCGCGCAACTACCTTTTGCAGTAAAGGTTTACGAATAGCGATTCGGCGGATCTTGCGGGCACAATTGACTGCTCGAACAGCCCGCGAACCCGGCCATTTCACCCCACCTTTGAGTCGAAGAATCGCCTTGCGCGGGCGGCCACACGGGCTAGTCGGCTGAATCAGATTGATCTAAAGCCGCTTCGACGACTACCGCCGCGTTTTTGACGAGCGTGACTTCGTTTCCGGACGGGCTGTAGCGGGCCTCGTCCATGAAAGTCCGCATGATCAATGTGCCGCGACCGAACACGGTGTCGAAGTCGACGCTTTCGACTCGATTGTCGGCCGACTGCGGCTCAAAGCCCGGGCCTTCGTCTCGGATTGTGATCTCCATCCCATCTCGCGAAATCGTCCACGACACGAACGTCCGACGGTTGCAATAAGGTGCTTCAGCCATCCGCGTCCGCACCAGTTCGTCGTACGCGGGCGGGTCGGATTGCTGCAGCCGCGAACTGACTTCGAGATTGCCGCGATACAGCGCGTTGAGCAGCGCCTCCTCGACCGCGAGGCGAATCCGCAACCGGTCAAGCTCATCCCCTAGCCGCACACAACGGATCGCCTGCTGCAGATAGCCCAACAAGAGCGGGATCAAGCTCGGATCGTTGTGAAGCACGAACGACGATTGGTTCTGGACCATCCGGTGCATGAGTCGCGAAAGCGAGCGGTCTTCCCGCGAGGCCGCCAAGATGCGTTTTGCAGTAGACACCAGGTCGTGCGCGAGAATTCGCTTAGGCACGTAGCCGGCCGCCCCTTCGCGAAGCGCCGCCACTGCGACGTCCTCGTTGCCGCGGGCCGTCATTAAGACCACGGGGACCAGCGGGAATTCGCTCTTGATGGCGGCGACCAGACCGAGCCCGTCCATCTCGGGCATGATCAGGTCGGTGACGACAAGCTCGGGAATCGATTCCTGAAAGCGGTTGATGGCGTCTTTGCCGTCGACCGCGTATTCAATAGCAAGGCCACCGGACCGTTGCAACAAGCCTCCGACCAGCTTGCGATCGGTTGCCGAATCATCGACGACGAGCACAGAAGCCAAAGCCCGCTCGGAAGTCACGGTCGGCCTCGCATTTCATCGAATGACGGCAGCGGAGATCGCCGCCGTAAACGCGCAGCAACAGCGCTCGAACGTGGCGGCTGAGGTTCAGTCTGCGACGCACGGACGATGCTGTCAAGACGCGACCGCTGTCGCGCTGGTTCGCGGGAAGAAGCGAGACGACTTGGCAGACGACGGGAACGCGCAGGCGCTGTGCTCACTGGCGAGTCAACGCCTGAACGGCTCCCACCAGGCCGTGCCCCGCACGTGGCATGTGAGCAAGGCCATCAACGGCAGCAAGACCCACCACATCATCCGCAAGAATTCTCGCGAGACGGCCCCCCGATCGGCCACCGGCCGCAGAATCTCGTCTCGCCGCAGGAGACTCAATTCAGGCAGCCAGCGCGGCACCCGCCGACAATAGTCGTCGTACGCCCCCGCGAAACGACCTCGCATGTAGCGTTCCTCGGCCGGAACCACAAACCAGGCGTAGAGGAACCAGACGAAGACCACCGCAACGGCAAAGACGACGCTCTTCAGAAAGAGTGCGACGCCCAGGACCATCGCGAAGGTGCCAAGGTAGAGCGGATTGCGGCAGACTCGATAAGGCCCATCGTTGACGATCGTCTGCTTCTTGCGTCCGCCAATCCAAAGAGTCGCCCAAATCCGAACGAGCGCGCCGAGCACAAAGGCACCCCAAGCCGCAGCGTTTATGAACGCCACGACCACCTCGCTTTCGTCGATCCACGGCGGCGTCATCAGCACCCAGAACCAGGACCCCAGCAGCGCAACTGCCGTCAAAGGGATGCGGTACTGGTAGGCCCGAGAATTCTTCAAAGAAGGACGGACGGCAGCCGGTTGCCCTATGTCCGTCTTTACGGGCATCAAGGTCGTCATGACAGCGGCAATGCCTCCGTACGATGGTGTGTTGGGGCAACTTTCGGTGGGTGCGAGAGTCGCGAATCGTAGCCGGCACTCGAATTACGGCAAAGACCGTTTCGAGGCGTTCCGGAAAGTTCCACAATGGGCTGAGGAGGCAGGTCTTTGCGCGATTCGATCGAGCGGTGTACTATTAAGGCCGCGCTACGGGATGTGATTTTCGTGGGGCGGAGGAGTGGCCAATGGCGGCTGACGAAACGCCGTGGGTCGAAGGTTTGACGATTGGCGTTGCGCTGCGGCGCACGGCACAGACGCATCCGAACATGGATGCCTTCGTGTTTTCGGAACTCGACGCATCCGAGCAGATGCTGCCGGCCGGCTTGGCATCCGCGGAGCGCCGCCAGCGAGCATTGAGGGTGTCGTATCGCGAGCTCGACGCCAAGGTCGACCGCGTCGCCAAGGGGCTCTTGGCGCTCGGCATTGATAAGGGGGACCATGTCGCAGTTTGGGCGACGAACTGGCCAAACTGGCTGCTTCTGCAGTTCGCCACCGCGCGGATCGGCGCGGTGATGGTACTGATCAACCCGGCCTACCGCACCCACGAATTGGCGTACGTCCTCAAGCAGTCGGACGCTTGCGCGCTGTTCTTGATCGATTCGTTCCGCACATCCGATTACTTTGGCATGGCGAACGAGGCGATCCCTGAGCTGAAGCACGCTCAGCCCGGGAAGCTCAAAAGTGCACAGTTTCCGGCGCTCAAGCACGTCGTCGCAATGAAGCCCGCCACCGCGCCGGGAATGTGGTCGTGGGACGCGTTTCTGCGAGGCGGCGAAGCCATTACCGATCGAGAGCTGGCTGAGCGCGAGTCGCCGCCGAAACCGACTGAAGCGATCAACATTCAGTACACCTCCGGGACGACCGGCTTCCCGAAGGGAGCAATGCTGACGCATCGGAACTTGCTGTTAAACGGCTATTACATCGGCGACTGCCAGCGAATCACCGCGGCGGATCGGATCTGTATTCCCGTTCCGTTCTATCACTGCTTCGGCTGCGTCGTTGGCGTGCTCTGCTGTCTCGTGCGGGGCGCGGCGATGATCATCCCCGCGCAACATTTCGATCCGGAAGCGACGCTAAATGCCATCGAATCAGAGCGCGCGACCACGATCTATGGCGTGCCGACGATGTTCATCGCCCAGCTGGAGCATCCGAGTTTCGCCAGCCGCGACCTGAAATCGCTCCGGACGGGCATCATGGCGGGGAGCCCCTGCCCCGTCGAGCTCATGAAGCGCGTCGTCGACCAGATGGGTGTCCGAGAGATGACGATCGCTTACGGCCTGACCGAAACCTCTCCCGTCATCACTCAAACGCGGACGAATGACTCGGTCGAACTGCGCGTGCAGACGGTCGGTCGCCCTCTGCCTGGCTGGGAGGTCAAGGTGATTGGTCCGGACGGAAAAGCGCTCGGCGACAACGAGCAGGGAGAGTTGTGTGCGCGCGGGCATGGAGTGATGCTCGGTTACTACAAAATGCCCGAAGCGACGGCCGCGACGATCGACCCCGAGCACTGGCTGCACTCGGGCGACCTCGCCGTGCGACTAACCAACGGCTGCTATCGCATTACCGGGCGGATCAAGGACATGATCTGCCGTGGCGGCGAGAACATTTATCCGCGCGAAATCGAAGAATTCCTGTACACGCACCCTTTGGTCGAGAACGTCGCGGTGTTTGGAGTGCCTGATCCGAAGTTCGTCGAAAATGTCGCCGCCTGGGTCAAGCTCCGCGACGGTCAACAGCTCACGGAGGAGGATATCCGGGCCTTCTGCAAAAAGTCGCTGGCGCATTACAAGGTGCCTCGTTACGTTCGCCTGGTGAAGGAATTTCCGCAGACGGTCACGGGCAAGATTCAGAAGTTCCGCATGCGCGAAATCATGATCGAGGAGCTCGGCCTGAAGCAGGCCGAGACTGCGTGATCGAGGCGCATCAGCCCCGCTGAATCCCCTCGCTGAAACACCAAGAGCATGAAACTGGGACAGTTCAGCGTCACCACCGTATCGGGTGGACGGTTTCGATCAGACGGCGGCACGATGTTCGGCGTCGTTCCGAAAGTCCTCTGGTCGAAGCTGATCAGTGTCGACGAGCACAACTGCATCCGGCAAGCCACCAATTGCGTGCTCGTGCAAACCGGCCAAGAGAAGATTCTGATCGACACTGGGTATGGACCGAAACTTCAAGAGAAGGAACGGGCCATCCTTGGCGCCGAGCCGGGAAACCCGATCGTCGCCAGCCTCGCCGCCCAGGGAATCAAGCCAGAGGAAATCGACGTCGTGATCCTCTCGCATTTGCACTTCGATCACGCGGGAGGCGGGGTGTCGATCGACGGGGATCGCCTCGTGACCACGTTTCCGCGTGCGGAATACGTGGTCCAGCGGCGCGAATGGGAAATCGCGACGGCCGGCTACCCGGAGCTGCGGGCGGCGTATCCCCAAGAGAACATCCTGCCGCTCGAAATGTCCGGACAGCTAAGGCTTGTCGACGGCGACATCGACATCGTGCCGGGCATCCACGCGCGGATCACCGGCGGCCACACCGACGGGCAAATGGCCCTGTTCATTTATAATGGCGGGCAGACGGCCGTTTATCTGGCCGACGCATGCCCGACCTGGCGGCACTTGCCGTCGCTGTGGTGCATGTCCTACGACATGGACCTGCTCCAGTCGCGGCGCATCAAGCCAGTGCTTTTAGGCGAGATCGTTGAACAGGGCTGGTGGGCGCTTTCCGACCACGATCCAGACCACGCGGCCGCTCGCCTCAGGACCGATCCGCAGCGCGAGTTCGCCGTCTCGGAGGCCGTTGTGGCATTCTGAATGTGCCTCGTTTGAGCCTGATGGTGACCCGACGCGACCGGTGCGCCAGGGAGGGCTCTCCAAAGCGACGCTGGTCCATTATACTGCGCCGTGCCTTGCGCCGGCCGGCTGCCAAGAGGTCATCCGGTCGGATCGCACCCACGCAGCGCGGCGGCACGACGCGCCGCCTGATCGCGCGAACCAACCGCTGGGCTCACGCGAACGTCGAATGGATTCGGGAAGGGAAATGTCGAAAACTCAGCAGAGCGCCTACGAAAAGCTGTCACGACTCGCTAGCAATTACTGGTGGAGCTGGCAGCCCGAAGTGACGCAGATCTTCCGCGAAATCGATCCGGTCCGCTGGTCACAACTGGTCCACAACCCCGTCTCGCTGCTGGAGGAATACCCGCCCGAGCGACTCGAGCAGCGTTGCCGCGAGGAAGTGCTGCATTCCCGGATTAACGGCGCCTATCGGCGCTGGGTCGAGTACATGGACTCGACCGACACCTGGGGCTCGACTCACTCCGGAATTCTTGGGAACCGCCCCGCCGCTTACTTCTCTGCAGAGTTCGGCATCCACGAGTCCCTGCCGATTTACTCCGGCGGCCTGGGCGTGCTCGCCGGCGATCATCTGAAAAGCTCCTCGGATCTCGGCATTCCCTTGGTCGGCGTGGGCTTGTTCTACGTCGAGGGCTATTTCTCGCAGCGGATCGATGAAAACGGCTGGCAGCAGGAGTCGTACAGCAAGGTCGATGCGGCAAAGCTTGCGATCCTGCCCGCCCTTGATCGCGACCGCAATCCGGTCGTCGTTTCCGTCAACACTCGCACCGGAAAAATCTTTGCCCGGGTCTGGCAGGTGAACGTCGGTCGTGTCCGTCTGTTCCTGCTCGACACCAACGTCCCGCAGAACAAGGACGAGGACCGGCACCTCACGGCCCGACTCTATGGCGGGGACCAGCGGACTCGCATCCGCCAGGAGATTATTCTCGGCATCGGCGGGGCGCGGGCACTCAGCGCGCTGGGCATCCACCCCAGCGTGATCCACATGAACGAGGGGCACTCGGCCTTCGCGCCCCTCGAGTTCATCCGAGGCCGGATGCGCGAGGACGGCCTGAGCTTCGACGAGGCTCTTCGCGAAACCGCGGCGATGGGGGTCTTCACGACCCACACCCCGGTGCCGGCTGGACACGATCGTTTCGACGCGGGGCTGGTCGAAGAGCACGTTGGCCCGCTGGGTGACGAACTTGGATTGCAGCATCACAGCCTCGTCGGCCTGGGACGCGTCGATCCGCAGAATCCACATGAATCCTTTTGCATGACCGTGCTGGCCTTCCGCCTCAGTCGCCACGCCAACGCCGTCTCGAGTCTGCACGGAATCGTCAGCCGGCGAATGTGGGCCAGCCTCTGGCCGTGGCGAAGCGAAGAAGAAATTCCAATCGGCCACATTACCAACGGCGTGCACGTCCCCACGTGGCTTGCCGCGCAGATGCGCGTGCTCTACGACCGTGTCCTGCCGATGAACTGGTACCTCCGCACCGGCGAGCCGCAAGTCTGGGCCGGCTTCGAGCAGGTGACGCCCGGCGAACTGTGGGAGACGCACCAGTCGCTCAAGAATCGGCTCATCGTCTACTCGCGCACCCGGCTCATCGCCCAGGGCGAACGCCGAGGGCTCGATGATCCCATCTTGCAGAGGCTGGGCCAGAGCTTGAACCCCGAGGCCCTGACGATCGGTTTTGCGCGGCGGTTCGCTCCCTACAAGCGGGCCGACCTCGTGATGCGCGATTTGGATCTGATCGCGAAGATCCTGGCGGACGCGGATCATCCCGTGCAGTTCATCTTCGCCGGTAAGGCTCACCCGGCCGACGATCAGGGAAAAGCCCTTTTGCAGCGGGTCTTTCGCTTGTCTCAGACAGAGCCGTTCGTAGGGCGGGTTGTCGTGCTCGAGGACTACGACATCAACCTGGGCCGACATATCGTGCAGGGCGTCGACGTCTGGCTCAACACGCCACGCCGCCCGCTCGAAGCCTCAGGCACCAGCGGCCAAAAGGTCGTTCTCAACGGGGGCCTGAACTGCTCGATTCTCGACGGCTGGTGGGCGGAAGCCTTCGATGGCAACAACGGATTTGCGATCGGCAACGGGACTTCTCACGTTGACCAGAATATCCAGGACGAACGCGATGCCCGCAGCCTCTACGAGGTGCTGCTGCACGAGGTCATCCCCCTGTTCTACGAGAGGGATGCCGACGATCTGCCCCAGAAGTGGATCTCGAGGATGAAGCGGGCTGTCCGCACGCTGGGCTGGCGGTTCAACGCCGACCGAATGGTGATGGACTACGTCCGCCACACGTACGTGCCCGCGGCGGGCGGTCTCTCCTGCGACATGCCCGGGATGGGGAAATAGCGCGGGGTGGGCATTCCGATTAGCCGGCTGTTACGGTGGCAGAAACTTTGTGGTAAAAGCCGCGCGCGGATCGACCACGTCCGCTTTAACCGCCCCGGCCTCGACCAGTTGGGTCGCCAGCGTCTGCCACCGCTCGAGCGTCATCCGGCCAATCGCGGAGGCATCGGGCAATCCGTCGAGGCACAGTGGGCGCAGCGATTGGACTCCGTATTCGAGAATCGCGGAGGTCATTTCGGGATTCACTTCGCGCAAATAGCGATTGGTTTCCTCTGGGCGGTCGAGATAGGTTTGCCAGCCTTTGAGCGAAGCCGCAACGAATTTGGCGACGACCTCGGACCGCGCGGAAAGAGTTTGGCCGCTAGTGAGCAAAACGCTTGTGTACGGGTTGTAGCCGATATCGGCAACAAGCAGGCATTTGGCGTCGGCCCCTTTTTCGCGAGCGATATAGGGCTCGCTAAACACGTACGCTTGCTGCGCATAGTTTCGATCGATGAGGAACTGCGCAACGCTGCCGGGGTACGGAACGAACCGAACGTTCGAGAGCGGCGCGTGGGCCTTGAGGTATTGCACCCACGACGCCCCGCTGTTGACGGCAAGCGTCACATTGGAGATGTCGGCGATCTTTGTGAACCCCGAGTCGGTGTGCACCATGATGCCGCGAGGGCTCTTCTGGATCGGAGCGAAAAGCGCGATTACGTCGGCCCGCTGCGCGCGGCCCAGCAGAATTCGATCGGCGTTCTCGACCCCGAAGGTCACCTGGTTACGGGCCACGCGCTGCAGCACGGACGAGCTGGCCGCTCCGGGAAGGATCTTCACCTCAAACCCGGCATCGCGGTAGTAGCCATGCACGAGCGCGGCAAAATAGCCGCCGTGTTCAGCTTCCGGGAACCAATTAAGCGCCAGCGCGACGTGGATGGCGTCGGGGCGGGCGGTCGCGTCGGAAGAAGCCGGTGCAGCACTGTCTTTCGAGAGTGGTGCATCCGATCCGGCGCATCCAACGAGCAGGCAGACAGACCAGACGGCCACCAGGACTTGTGCAAGTCGCCGCATGATGGTCCCTTGTGACGCATCCACCGCCAACCCGCAAGGTTCAGCCACGGTCGCTCCCGGCGCGGATTTGGGGCGACTACAATCAGCGCCTCGAGGAATTTTCGCCGACGGGCTGCACAAATCCGCTTTATTGCATTTGGAGCTGACTGCCGTGAGTCGCGATGCCGATCTGTCTTTGGTCCGCGAATACACCAAGAACGAGAATCTGGTCAGGCACATGTTCGCGGTGGAGGCGGCCGTCCGCGCCTACGCGCGCAAGTTCGGCGAGGACGAAGAGAAGTGGGGCTCGGTGGGACTTTTACACGACTTTGATTACGAGCGATGGCCCAATCCGCCGGATCATCCGCTCCAAGGCTCGGCAATTCTTGAACAGCGCGGCTATCCGGCCGACGTCATCTACGCGATTAAATCACACGCCGACTACCTGACCGATTGCCCGCGCGTCTCGCGGTTGGATAAGACGCTTTACGCGTGCGACGAACTGTGCGGCTTCATCACTGCGTGCGCCCTGGTGCGACCGACGCGGCTCGAAGGGCTCGACGCCAAGAGTGTTCGCAAAAAAATGAAGCAGCCTTCGTTCGCCGCCGCGGTCAAGCGCGAGGATATCATTCGCGGCGCGGCCGACTTGGGCGTCGACCTCGACGAGCACATCGACTTTTGTATCGGCGCCATGCAGTCCATAGCGCCCGATTTGGGTCTCGTCGCAGCTTGACTGACTTGCCCAGAACGCTCGCGTGCCGGCATTTTCTGCCGAAGATTTCATGCGAGATTCTCTTGCCTGGTGAATTGCGGACCGGGGCGCGGAATCGGTCTGGACACAATCGAGCAGATGCCTAGAATTCCGCCCGCCCGAAAGTGGGGTTGCAGACCTGCGCCGTGCGTCTGCGTCCCCGACTGACCCGATTGCGAAACGGCGCCGTCATATCCCCGCTCGAGACGATTCCCCGTCGTTCTCGTTCCGACGTTCGCAAGGAATTCGACCCATGAACTCCAGTCGCTGGATGTCGCGCTCGCTTTGCGCCGCGGCCCCGCTCGTGTTGGCTGGCTGCATGTACCCCGGCCCCTACACGTACGGCACTTATCCGGGCTACGGTCCGCCGCCGGGATATGCCGCCCCGCCCCCGGGGACAATCGTGACGCCCGGACCGGGCTTTCCGTCGCCGCAGCTCGGTCCAGCCGTGAGTCCGACGCCGGCTTGGACGCCTTCTCCGTCATCGTCGCCGCCGCTGACTCCTACACCCTCGCCCTCACTGGGTCCGCCTTCGACGCCGCCGGGCAATAACACGTTCAATGAAGGCCCGCCTCCATTCACGTCGGGTGCCCGAAAGCCCGACATCCAGGTGCCAGTGCCGATCGAGCGCGATCCAGGCCCGGCGCTGGGTCCATCGGGCATGGCCCCAAGGCCGGCTCCTTCGAATAGTCCGTTTGGCTCGGACAGCTCCAAGTCGACGTTTGAGCCAGGCGCGCAGTACACGATTCCGCAACGGCAGGAGGTAGCGGCTCAATCCGTAGGTACAGTCGACCCACAAACATTCGAGACGCCCGTCGATGCTGCTCGTCACGACCCGGGTGGCCTGGTGACGGTCGCCGCCAGGGGAATCCCGGATGGCCGGGCGTTCGACCGGAACAACCCCTGTGACTACGACCGCGAGTCGTATACCTGGCTCCGCGGCATCGTCGATTTTGATTCGCGCGATCAATCCTGGCACATCATCTATAGCCAGCATCCCGATCGACGCGACCTCTATGGCGGAGCGATCCGGTTGATCGGCAGCCCGAAGCTCGGCACGCTGCACAACGGCGACGTCGTCTACGTCGAAGGGCACATTGACACCCATCATGTCGATTCGCGCGGGAAGGCGCAGTATCGGATCGACGGCGATCAGATCTCGCGGCTCGCGCCCGGCGGCGCGATCCAATCCATGGGCAATTGAGCCCTACGTTATCGCGGATTCCCACCCTCGTTGGGGCTGTCGGGCAGCAGTTCGTACAACGGCTCTTCGACGCAGCCGCCCGGCGGCGGAACGTGCAACAGCTGGGCCAGCGTCGGCGCGATGCTCGCGGGACTCACGCGGCGATGGTAGCGGCCCGCGGGAATGCGGGTCGACCGCGGCGTATTTCCTGGCTCAAGCACCAACAGCGGCACGTGAGTGTCGTAGTCCCAAGGACTGCCGTGTGTGGCGGCGACGTTGCCTTGGATATCGTAAGGCTCCAAGCAGAACAGCACATCGCCTGAACGACGCGGATGAAAGGACAGTCGCAGCGCGGTTTCGAGCGCCCCATTCACACAGCCTGAGAGGATTTGCTCCCGCGTGATGGCGGCGGCCACGCTGGGCTGTGCCAGGAGCCAATCGCGGGTCAGACGCTGGGCTTCCGCAAAGGCCGTCCCTTTCAAAGCCGGATGATCCTGGCGCAAATAGATCTGACTCTCGATCACTGCGAGCACGAGGCTCGGCTGCGAGTCTTTGACGCCCAGCTTCGCGCGCAAAAGAGCCTCGAGCATTTGGTGTGTCGTTCCTGGTCCTTCCTTGCCGTCAGACGTGACCGGGTTGCGACGGGCAGCGATTTTCAATCGGGCTGTGCGCTCGGGGATTGGGGCCACGCCGTGATCGGCGGTCAACACGAACAGCCACGGCCGTCCCTCCATCCGCTCGTTGATAAAGTCGACAAACTCTCCGAGCATTAGATCCGTGCGATACGTGATATCCTCGACTTCGAGGCTCTCTGGACCGAACGTGTGACCCACATAATCGTTCGAAGACAGGTTGATCAATAAAAGATCTGGAAACTCGTCCTGACCGAGCTTTTCGTCGGCGACGATGAGGCGCGCCCCTTCGAGCGTGATTTCGATCCCAAACGGGGAATACGAAACGAGTCGGATGTAGTTCTTGGCCCCGGCGTCCGGCATCTTGTGTGGAAAGTCCGCAGTCATTCCGGGGAGCGGACGCTCGCCGAATGTGTCCTCGGTCGGCGAGTGGCGATAGCGGCTGCGGTCGTAGAGCAACTCCCAGCTCCTGCCGGCCAAACGCAGAGACGCATCCGACGCGTTCCAACTCCGCAGGTACGCAGGCAGTTCTTTGCGGTAATAGTCGGACGTAATCCATTTGCCGCCGTCGCTGATCCAAAAGGCGCCGTCGGCGGCGTGTCCGGTCATCAGGATCGAAGCTCGATCCTTGATCGCTACGCCGAACACTTTCGATCGGCTGCCAGTCACAATTTTGAGCCGGTCGCCGAGCGTGTCGGCCAACAGGTTCCGCGGCGACACGGGCGGATCGCCGGCAATCGGACCCACAAGATGGGCCGAGGGGTCTGCGACGCAATAAACCTGTTTTCCGGTCGCGCGGTCGATCCAGCCATTGTCGACGATGCCGTTTGTTGACGGGTAGGCCCCCGTTAACTGAACCGAGTGGCCGGGCCCTGTCGTCGTAACGCCGTGGCGATGATGACAGTTCGTGAACCACGCCCCTTCGCGTTCAATGCGGCGGAAGATCCCCCGCTCGTCGAACCCGCGACGGAAGCGTTCCAAATACTCGTACGCAAGCTGGTCCACGCTGACGACAACAACAAGCGTCGGCGTTTGGTCTGCAGCATAGCTGTCGGTTCCCTGGCCGAACAAAGCGCCACAAAGGAACCAACTCAGCAAAAACCTCTTCATAATCCACCTTGGATTGCCACGAGAGACGCCGAATTGCGCGACGCGGAATCGCGAAGTGCGGCCATTCTGGCATTGAGCTGCTAGAATTGAAATTGAACGCGACCAACGGCAGCTGCGGCGATTCGCGCAAGCCGTTGCCCCGCAAACGCGTTGACCTCCCTGATCGGAACACGAGCAACTCCATGAGGCGCCCCAAGAGCGGCGGCGGCTGGAAGGCCATCGGCTATACGCTCAAACTGGCCAACCGCGTCGGCTGGTTGCCGCTGTGGAAGGCGCTGCGCTCGAAGAACGCCTGCAAGACGTGCGCAGTTGGCATGGGGGGCCAGCTCGGCGGGATGGTCAACGAAGCGGGGTACTTCCCCGAGGTCTGCAAGAAGTCTGTGCAGGCGATGGCGTCCGACATGCAGGGGGCAATCAGGCGCGAGTTCTTTGAGCAAATGGATGTGCCGCGGCTCCGCGCGCTGTCGTCGCGCGAACTGGAACACTGCGGCCGGCTCGTGGCTCCCGTCGTACTCGCGCCGGGAAGCAAGAACTATCGCCCTATCTCTTGGGACGACGCAATCGGCAAGGTGATCGCCGCATTGCAGACGGCTGGGCCCTCGCGCAGCTTCTTTTATGCGAGCGGCCGCTCCTCCAACGAAGCGGGCTTTTTGTTGCAGCTATTGGCCAGATTGTTCGGCACAAATTACGTCAACAATTGCTCGTTTTATTGTCATCAAGCCAGCGGCGTAGGGCTGTCGACGACGATCGGGAGCAGCGTCGCGACCGTCAAATTAGAGGACGTCGAGCACGCGGATCTCTTTCTCCTGGTGGGGGCAAACCCGGCTTCCAACCATCCGCGGCTGATGAAGTCGCTGATGACCGTTCGCCGCCGCGGGGGGAAGGTGATCGTTATCAATCCGGTCAAGGAACTCGGCCTGGTGAACTTCCGCGTGCCGAGCGACGTCCGCAGCCTGGTCTTTGGGTCCGAGATCGCCAGTCTGTACGTGCAGCCGCACATCGGAGGCGATCTTGCCCTCTTTCTCGGACTGGCAAAGTCGATCCTGGAGCGGGGACTGCACGCACAGTCGTTCATCGACGCGTACACAGAGGGTTTCGAAGAATTCCGCGCGGCCGTTGAGGTGACGACTTGGAACGACATCGTCGAACGATCAGGTGTCGACCGCGCGACCATCGAGCAGATTGCTGACCTGTACGTCGCAGCCAAGCGGCCGGTTATTGCCTGGGCGATGGGCATTACGCATCACCTCAACGGCACCCAAAGCGTGCAGGCGATTGCCGACCTGGCCCTGGTCTGTGGCGCGGTCGGCCGCCACGGAGCGGGTGGCTTGATGCCCATTCGCGGGCACAGCAACGTCCAGGGAATGGGTTCGGTTGGCGTCACGCCCACGCTCAAGCAGGCTCTCTTGGAACGTCTGGAGCAAAAGCTCGGCGTGCAGGCGCCGAAGTCACCCGGATACGACACGATGGCGTGCGTCGAAGCAGCCGCCCGAGGCGAAATGGAAGTCGCGCTTTGCCTCGGCGGCAACCTTTTCGGCAGCAATCCCGATTCTCGCTTTGCCGCCGATGCGATTCACAAGATCGGCCTGGTCGTCCAGCTCTCGACGACGCTCAACACCGGGCATGCCTGGGGAACAGGGCGAGAAACGCTCATCCTGCCCGTGTTGCCACGCGACGAGGAGCCTGAGCCGACGACGCAGGAATCGATGTTCAGTTACGTCCGCTTGAGCGATGGCGGCCCAGCGCGCTTCGCCGGCCCGCGGAGCGAAGTCTCAATTCTCTCGGCGATCAGCCGCGGCCTGTTCGCGGGAGACAAACGTCTCGACTGGAACCGGCTCGCGAACCATGCGGCCGTTCGACAACTGATTGCCGAGCTGATTCCCGAATACGCTCCGATCGGACAAATCGACGCCACGCGAAAGGAATTTCATATCCCCGGCCGGGCGGTCGACCACTATCGCTTCGCGACGCCATCCGGAAAGGCACGGTTTCGGGCAGTCTCGTTGGCCGAGCCTCGCGATGGCAACGGCTCAACGAACGAGAATGGCGGCCGCCTGACTTTGATGACGATCCGCTCTGAAGGCCAGTTCAACACGGTCGTCTACGACGAGGAGGATCTTTATCGCGGCCAGGAACGGCGAGACGTGATTCTCATGAACCGGGACGATCTGCGGCGGCGGGGGCTGTCGGTCGACCAACGTGTTCGCGTCCGTAGCGAGTCGGGAGAAATGCGGTACGTTCTTGCGCGCGAGTTCGACATTCGAGCCGGGAATGCGCTGATGTATTACCCCGAGGCCAATGTTTTGGTCGGCCGCGACGTCGATCCGCTCTCAAAGACACCCGCTTTCAAGGCGGTGAGCGTCATAGTGCAGGCTGAGGAACCGGTAAGCTTGGTGCAGTCAGAAAACGCGCAAGTCGCACTGGCGAGCGCGGCCTCGCCGCATCGGTGAAAGGTTAGCGAGACCAGCGCCAGCTGCTTCTAAGCGAGTCGTTGACGACGGCCCCCTCCGGCCACTGACAGCGAGACAAAGCAACGATGCACTGCGCCGCTTCCGCGCCCATGTCGGAAATCGATTGCGCGTCGCCTCCCCCGACGTGAGGCGTGACGACGACCTGGTCCATTTGGAACAGCGGGTTCTTCGGATCGGGGGGCTCTTTCTCGAAGACGTCCAGCCCCGCCCCGCCCAGATGTCCTGCCTGAAGCGAAGCGATCAGGTCCGACTCGACCACCAGGCCTCCGCGGGCCGTGTTGATGAACAGGCTTCCCCGCTTCATCTTCGCAAATGCCACGGCGTTCATCAGACCGCGAGTCTCCTCGGACAGCGGACAATGCAGGGTCACAAAATCGGCCTGTTTCAGCAGGTCGTCGAAGCTTACCAACTCGATCCCGTGCTTATTGACGAACGCTGGATCGGGCTTCACTTCGTAGGCGATGACCTTCATTCCCAAAGCCAGGCACCGAACGGCCGTGCTCCGCCCGATCCGCCCCAAGCCTACCAGCCCGATC